>LUCF01000080.1 GCA_001593845.1 Candidatus Bathyarchaeota archaeon B63
GCGAACCGAACGTCTCCTTCCTCTGCAATGCGGCTCGGGGGATGTACTCGGATTACCGCGATAACGAAGCGATCCTTGGAGCCCCACTTGAGGTCTATATGAGGGCCTCCGAACTGGTCAGGAGGCTGGGTGAGGCGGCTGGTTCCCTCTGCGGATGCCGAACAAGTGATGTTCCCCTAGGAGTCATAGACGAGTTTGAGAAGATGGGGTTCTCGAAGGGAACCGACTACTTCTTCGGTAAGCTCAAAGGGTTCAACGTCAGGGTCTACCTCAACAAGGACAGCAAGGGGAAGATCAGATTGATGACTATCCACTTGCCCGTAAAGACGCCCTCCCAAAGATCATCTGAGGAGATGGCTAAGAGGCTCGGTAGGCTCATTCCGAAGCCCTACTTCGTGAATGTTAGGGGGCCATGGCTGGACCTAACGGTCAGTCTGAGCCTGGATGCCCTCGGCGTCGACCTCTTCGATTCCTCCTCCATCAAGGCGGCTGTTGAGGGTTTCGTCGAGAAGATGGGCATGTACCTCCAGAGGGTGGGGACGTGAATAGAATGATCGGAGCATCCAGCCTACAGAAGTATGAGGCCATCAAGAACCGCTACAGAGACGCCGTAATAATCCATCCGATAATGACTGGGGGGCTTGTCCCAGAGGAGGCCCAGAGGAGGTTAATCGAGGAGGGATGGATAGGGATAGGATACTCAGCGTGCTTCGACTGCATCGAGGGAAGGTCAAGCCTCATCTCAAAGCCACCGATCAGGGACTTCCTCGCCGACGTAGCCGGGTTTCTTGGGGGAGACGTAGCGGAGCACACGTTCGGATGCCGCGCAGCTCAATTCGCAGTTATGAAGGCCATAAGCGATTATATACGTGATGGGGGCGGAAGGGACTACGCGAGGGTCGTCTTAGCTGACTCCCTCTGCCACTATACCACGGTGATAGCGGCTGAGGCCGCGGGCCTCCGGCTGGAGGAGGTTCCCCACGGCGGATACCCGGAGTATAGGGTTGAGGCTGAGGGCTTCCGCCGGAAGTTCGAAGAGATTAGGGAGGAGACGGGGAAGCTGCCTGGACTCATAGCCCTCACCCATGTTGAGCCATATTATGGGAACCTGAACCCGGCGGAGGAGGTCGGAAGGATCGCTGAGGAGCACGAGATACCATACATGGTGAACGCCGCCTATACGGCTGGGGTTATGCCTGTAGACATGAGGGAGATGCACGCCGACTTC
This sequence comes from Candidatus Bathyarchaeota archaeon B63, assembly GCA_001593845.1. Classification (GTDB taxonomy): domain Archaea; phylum Thermoproteota; class Bathyarchaeia; order Bathyarchaeales; family DTEX01; genus B63. The sequence goes on from LUCF01000080.1 coordinate 1,229, forward strand.
CTAACGGTCTCCGCCCACAAGTCTATGGCCTCCCTCGGGCCGCTGGGGTTCCTAGTCACGAATTATGAATGGGCGAAGAGGGTCTTCGAGGCCTCGAAGGCCTCAACCAGGTGGAGCGGCAGGACATTCGCGAGTAAGGTCCCGAATATATTCGGGTGCAGCATAGGCGGAATCCCCCTCATCTCCTCCATGTACTCCCTCCGCCATGTCGTGGAAAGGGTCAGAAGATGGGAAGAGGAGCTCGAGAAGATACGCTGGTTCATCCGGGAGATGGAGAATCTGGAGGGCTTCATGCTGCTGGGTGAGCGGCCCCATCGCCATCATCTACTCCATTTCGAATCCCCGATCTTCTGGGAGATCTCGAAGCGGCATAGGAGAAGGGGGTTCTTCCTAGCCGAGGAGATGATCAAGAGGGGGATAGTTGGTCTCCATAGGGGATTGAGCAAGCATGTGAAGCTCTCAGTGTACGGCCTCGAATGGAGCAGCGTGAGGAGGGTCAGGGACGCATTCTTCGAGATCGCTGAGAAGTACATTAAAGAATTTAAGATCGCATGGTCATCTCCCCGTCAAGACGTCTCCCATAAAGGATAAGACGGAAAAAGTGAATCACAAAGTAGGAGGATGAAGTTGAGGTCAACAACGGACCTGATAGAGAAGATTCAGAAGATCAAGATGGAGAAGAGGGCCATAATCCTCGCTCACAATTACCAGAGGCCTGAAATTCAGGACATAGCGGACTTCGTTGGGGACAGCCTGGAGCTCTCCCTATGCGCCGCGCAGACCGACGCGGAGATCATAGTCTTCTGCGGCGTCAAGTTCATGGCCGAGACCGCTGCCATACTAAACCCGGACAAGAGGGTCTTAATACCTGACAGGAATGCCCTCTGCCCGATGGCTGCGATGCTCCCGGCTGAGCTCGTTAAGTTCTATCGGGAGAAGCATCCGGAGGCGAAGATCGTCCTCTACATCAATAGCCTAGCAGAGGCAAAGGCATACTGCGACGCCGTCTGCACATCAGCGAACTCCGTTGAGATAATAAACCGCATGGACTCCGAGATCGTCCTCTTCGGCCCAGACTCGAACCTAGCCGGGTACACGGAGAACTCCACTGATAAGAGGATAATCCCCATACCCCCCTTCGGGTTCTGCCCGGTTCATATACTCTTCAATAGGGAGGAGATGCTGAGGCTCAAAGAGGCCTATCCGGACGCTGAGGTAATGGCCCACCCAGAATGCACATCAGAGGTCTGCAGGGCCGCCGACTTCGTAGGAAGCACATCAAAGATGTACAAGGAGTCCCTTAGGTCAGATGCTAAGAGATTCATCGTGGCGACGGAGACCGGGCTTCTACACAGGATGAGGAAGGCGAGGAGGGACGCGGTCTTCATCCCAGCCTATGATGAGGCCGTATGCGTGAACATGAAGCTTCACACCCTAGAGAAGTTGTACCTCTCGCTTGTGCATGAGAGATACCCAGTTGTGCTACCGTCATGGGTAATGAAGAAGGCCAGGGAAGCGGTTGAATTCATGTTGGAGACCCGTGAAACGCCCTTAACGAAGACCCATTAAACCCAAAATGCGGATGAGAACTACAGAATCTTGAGATTACATTTTTAGCGGGGTTCACGTCCTTTAGGGGGGCTTTATCGGCCTTTTACCGGAGCCCCATCATCTTCTCCACGCTCTCCGCGAGTCCCTTCATGTATCCCAGCGCGAAGACCTTTCCAAGCATGCCGTATCCCGGGTATCCACCGAAGATATCGTCGAGTAGCAGCTTCGGAGTGTGGTCAGGCCTCATCGGCCCCTCGAAGCCGACCTCGTAGTATGCCTTCATCGCCTCGACCATGTCGATTCTACCGGACGGGTCATCATGGAATATCTCTTGGAATCCTCCAGGCTCATGCACGGAGCCTATTACGTTCCTGAAATGTGCAAAGAATATCTTCCCCTTCCTTCCGAAGTGGCGGATCGCCGATGGAACGTCGACCCCCATCTCGGCGAAGCATCCCTGACAGAAGCAGATGCCGACGTTATCGCTGGGCACGAGGTTGAGCATCTTATCGAAGGCCTCTACGCTTCTCAGGATCCTCGGGAAGCCCTGTATGGGCGAGATCGGGGGGTCATCTGGATGGAATGTTATGACGACCCCTGACTCCTCGGCTGTTGGGATGACGCCCTCAAGGAAGTACTTGAGGTTCTTCCATATCTCCTCTTCTTTGTATTCTCCATACTTAACGGTGGGTGGGAAGTCCTTCACGAGGTCGTAATCGAAGGCGGTCGATGTGGCCCCTCCCCTAGTCGGCTTATCTATCTCAGTCCGCCAAATCATATTCGGGACGGGCGGCATATGCTGAGGCTTTATGACCTTGATTCCAGCCTTGCCTAGGTTCTCCAGTGACTTACAGAAGTCTTCGAGTTGCTGTTCGCGGCCGGGCAGGTTATAGATTATCTTCTCTATTGGGGGGCCATCCTCGAGGACCTCCAGCCTCAGCCCATGCTTCTCAACATGCATCTTCAACTGAACGATGTCCCCGTACTCCCAGACCTCTGAATCCGGCGGCAGGCGAGGACCGCTCCCGATCACATCCGTGCATCCGAGCTGTTTCATGAGTATCAGATTACTCGTCGCGTAGACCCCGCCCGGGAGACGTACGGCAAACCTCATCCTAACCATTTTTGATCACGCAACAGATTCAGCTTTACGTATAAATTATTTTCTAGCATCGTTGTCCAAATCGCTGAATCTCAAGAGGGGAAGCCGGTTCATCTTCAAGATCCGTCACGTTATTATCTCCTGCCTGCTTGAAATGATAGCCATGAAAAAGGCATTCTCATCAAGGCTGATCTCTTGACCTTAATGTGGATAGACGCGTGATTCCGGCGGGAAAGTTATAAGATGCCATGTATAAAAGAATGGTTTAGATGGCCAGATGAGAGTGAATATTGAGGATACATATGCGGAGGCCTTCGACGGCGTATATTTTAGGGTTTTAATCACTGCGGACGACGAGGAGACGGTTAGGAGGGCAGCTGAGGACGCAACTGCAACCCCATCAATAGTTATCGGGAGAATCGAAGGGGGAATCGAGAGGTTCGTAAGCGGAGATGAGACCCCGGACGGCCGCGCGGGGGCCATCCTCCAGTTCTGGGCGAGCCTAGATAAGAGGAAGCCAACAGAAGAGTCCGTCCGAAGACTCTATAAGGAGTTCTCCTACCGCATACGCCAGGATATCCTCGTAAAGCCCTTCACCGCCGTCTTCGACTACTGCTCTGACCCAATAGGCAGGGTTGATGCGATGGATCGTATAGGCCACTGCGGGGACGGGTATGAATGGACCGAGGACTTGTACGGCCGGGAGATGATAATCGTCCCCATAATGGTGCCTGATTTCCTGATTGAACGTTACTTGGGCTATGGGCGAGGTGTGACTGGCGGAAACTTCTGGTACATGTGCAGGACGAAGAGGGCGGTCATGGAGGCTGGGAGGATGGCGCTCGAGGCGATAAGTAACGTGGAGGGGGTGATCACTCCCTTCGATGTGTGCTCAGCCGGGTCGAACGAAGTTCCCGCAGATAGGGCCGACTACGAATCATCCGTACTGCCCATCCCTCCGGAGTAGGCTTGGAGAGGAATCGAGGGTTCCAGAGGGCGTGGAGTACATCCCTGAGATAGTCATAAATGGGGTGACGCTGGACGCCGTCAAGGAGGCGATGAAGGCCGGGATAGAGGCTGCCTCCCAAGTTGAGGGGGTAGTTGGGATCTCCGCCGGGAATTACGGTGGGAAGCTCGGCGACTATAAGATCTTCCTGAGGGAGCTGCTCACTTGAGGTTCGACGTCATCTGCTTCGGGGCCCTTAACGTCGATAAGCTCTACAAGGTGGATAGAATAGCATCGGCTGAGGAGGAGAGCAGAATCCTGGAATTCAAGGAGTCCCCAGGTGGATCAGCTGCCAACACGGCTGTGGGGCTGGCGAGGCTCGGCGTCAGAACTGGCTTCATCGGGAAGGTGGCTACTGACAGGGAGGGCGACCTCCTGATCAGGGCCTTCCTGGATGAGGGCGTCAACACTGACGGCATAGTCATCTCGGAGTATGGGAGAAGCGGGACGGTGATAGGCTTCGTCGATGAGGAGGGGGAACGTGCACTCTACGTTGATCCCGGCGTGAATGACTCGCTGAAATTCGATGAAATAGACTTGGAGTATGCCTCCCAAGCCGATATGATCCATCTGACATCCTTCGTAGGCGATGTCTCCTTCCAGTCCCAGAAGAGGCTGGTGGAGGCCCTGCCGGGAACATCGGTTAGTATGGATCCGGGGGCGATCTATGCTCGTAGGGGATTGGAGGAGCTGAAGCCCATAATTGGGAGGTGCCTGGTCTTCTTTCCTAATGAGCATGAGTTGAGGCTGCTGACGGGTAAGGACTATAGGGAGGGGGCGGAGGACCTTCTCAGGATGGGTGCGAGGATAATAGCCGTTAAGCTCGGCGCTCGTGGATGCTACGTGACTGATGGGGAGGAGAGCCACATGATAGGGCCCTTCGATGTGGAGGTGATCGACTCAACGGGGGCTGGGGATGCCTTCTGCGCGGGCTTCATCTATGGGCTGATCAAAAATAAGACGCTTAGGGAGTGCGGTGTCCTTGGAAACTTCGTGGCCTCAAGAGCTCTGACGAGGATGGGTGCGAGGAATGGGTTGCCGAGGAGGGATGAGCTTCCCCTCTGATTCTCCCTCCGCCCCATCAAAGGGACAACTTTAAATCTTATGTCATGTATCTATCTACAGACAGTGAGTGTCATAGATGGCATTCCTAACCCTTAGAAGACGGATAATCTCGATGCTCGCGGAGGAGCTTAAGGGGTACATCCCCCAGCTTGAGCCCTACTCCGCGGATTACCAGATGGTCGTTTACGCCTCCAAGGACCTCGAAGAATGGATGAGATGCAGATGGTCCATGGACAGCAGCTCATTCTACAGGACCCTTGAGAGGGTTATATACGACGGGAGCAACGAGTTCCGCATCTTTCTGAAGTCCTGGATCGGCGTATGGCTGGAGAAGTGGAAGGAACGCGTGAGGCTTCTCCATACGAAGCCGAGGCTGCCCCCAACAGTCGCGGAGAAGATCAGGGAAGCGAAGAAGATCTACAGGAGATCCGAGTTCAAGAATGAACTTAAGTGGCTCTTGACGAGGAAGCTGATAAGGCAGGGGGAGATATGCATGCCGAGCTTCATCGCCGAGAACCTAATAATAGAGGAGATAACTAGGCGCCTAAGGGGAGGGCGATGGGGCCGCGGCGCCTCCAGGATCGACCCCATGGACATCTACAATTCGCTCTCCAGGAGGATATCCGGGCTCCCAAAGGAGAAGGGGCCGCTCGTCTACCTGAGAATCAAACCCTTCATGTTCTAGGCCGCTTAAGCATCAGCCAAACCGACCGATACAAGATCATCTTTACTTACTGAATACAGCTGAAGGGATATGAACGCTGCAGTGAAGTCGTCCCTACTGGTGATGAGGATATCGACGGTGTCCAGAGGGAAGTCCTGCGAAGACCAACCAACGAGC
>LUCF01000081.1 GCA_001593845.1 Candidatus Bathyarchaeota archaeon B63
CTGAGGAGGCCGGGGTCGTAATTGCGATGGAGAATCACGGCGGCATAACCTCAGAAGCCGATGATGTTATAAGAATAATCGAGGATGTCGGGTCTCCGTGGCTGAGGGTTAACTTGGACCTAGGGAATTACAGGGGCCAGATCTACGAGGAGATCGAGAAGACCGTTCCCTACGCTGTTCATGTACACGCTAAGGTCTCAGTGGCCAGAGAGATAAAGGTTGATTATCAAAGGGTGAAGCGAATGCTTGATCACGCCGGGTATAACGGGTTTCTCTCGATCGAGTATGAGGAGAAGGACGACCCGAAGAGGGGCGTACCCAGATTCGCCAAGTACCTTCAAGAGATATTTTCTTAGAGACGGCATTATGAGAAGCCGAGGGATGCATGGAGCTCTTCAAGGTGCGGGGAGCCGCTCAGCTTGGACGTTTTTATGGAGAGAACGCGTCTTTCTAAGCCGGAAGGGCCACCATAAACTAAATATGAGTCAGCATCGTTACCCTTGAGTTAAGGCTGTTGGGAAGAAAGGTCAATGAAGATAGGCATAACCCGCTTCCTGAGGAGAATCGTCCCCCTCCGTCCAGTGGTCTCACACTCCTCCCTTCTGAGATGGTCCATCCTCACCCTGATCTTCATATTGGCCTTCACCCTGAGGCTCCTCCCGATTAGGTGGGGGTACTACCTAAACGGGTTCGATCCATACTTTCAATACCGCCAGACGAGATACATAGTCGAGAATGGGCTCTTCGGTGAGAAGGGCTGGGTTTCATGGCATGATTATCTGAGCTGGTACCCCTGGGGGAATGAGATCCACCTCCGGGCATACCCAGGCCTCCCAGCCTTCGCCGCGGCGCTTTATATGGTCCTAGATATGTTGAATGTTCCCTTCACCCTCGGCCCAACCCTCGATCCACTGCAGTCAGATCCCATCTACGTCTTCTCCGTCATATTCCCGGTCGTAATGGGCTCCCTCACCTGCATCGCCATGTACTTCCTAGGAAGGGAGCTAGGCGGGGAGGCGGTTGGGATGCTCGCCGCCCTATTCCTGGCATTGGATAACTCTCACATCAGCCGGACCTCCCTTGGATTCTTCGACGACGAATCAGTCGGGATCCCAAGCATCCTCCTCTTCATGATCTTCTTCAATAGGGCGATAGGTGAGGCCGGTTCCACCGTCAAGAGCCTCAGAGAGGCAATCCTCTCCTCTAGAACAGCATACGCGGTTGCGGCTGGTTTGATATTGGGCTACCTCACCGCCACATGGGGGGCTTCACGTTACATAATCACCTTGACAGCAGTCTTCGTCCTCGTCCTCTTGGTGATCGGCAGGTACTCCCCTCGCCTCCTCTCCTCTTATGCCATCACCTTCTCCATAGCTCTCTCGATAGCATCATCTATCCCGCGGCTGGGATCGAGATTCCCGCTCGATTTTCTGGGCACCCGTTTCATCTTTGAGTACGGGGTTCTTCCAGTCTACGGCGTCTTCTTCCTCCTCCTCTTCGCCGAGGCGAGCCGCCGAGCAGACACGAAGGCCAAGAGGCTCTATTACTTCACGGCTCTCGGGATCCTGCTAGCGATCATTTTCATTGTCCTCTGGATAACTGGGAAGATCACGCCTCTGGGAGCGAAGTTCATGTCCGTCTTGAATCCGTCTATTCGCTTTGCGTATCCGCTCATAGAGTCCATCGCTGAGCATAGACCCTCCAATTGGCGGATGCTATACTATAATTTCGGGATTGGGGTCTTCTTCTTTCCGGTGGGACTCTACTTCGCGGCGATGATGGCGACGAATCTGGGCATACTCGTCGTCATATATGGGTTGACATCCATCTTCTCCGCGAGCTCCATGATAAGGCTTACCATACTGATGTCTCCTCCCATCAGCCTCTTCTTCGCCCTAGCAATTGTTAGGATACTGAGGCCCTTCGCCCTTTCCTTAAAGGAGCCTGAGAGGCCCAGCCGGAGAAGAGAAAAGATGAGGAGGCCCTTCGGCAAGGAAGCATCCGCAGCCGTGCTTCTGCTCATCTTCATCCTCCTGACGCTCGTCTACGTCATAGGAACGGACTTCGCCGCTCCCTCAGATCAAAGGATGGGGCCGAGATTCTACGTCCATGCCTACTCACCCACAACGATAAGCAGTGGACATCTCTCTGTGAGGCCGCTGGGAACAGTCCGGGACTGGTTGAACGCTCTGATGTGGCTCAGGCTGAATACGCCTCCTTCTCCATCTAGGCCCGGTGAGGCTGGAACAATCGTTGCGAGCTGGTGGGACTATGGGTATTGGATTACGACGATAGCGAATAGGTCGACCCTGGTCGATAACGGAACGTGGAACACAACTCAGATACAGCTGATAGGGCGGATGTTCATGTCAACCGAGGAGGAGGCGATCAAGATCCTCCGGAGATTCAACGTGACGCACGTCCTTGTCTTTACAACTTTCGATACTCAGGGAAGAATGGCTATGGTTGGAGGAGACCACATGAAATGGATGTGGATGGCTAAGATTCCAGGGTTAGACCCCACGTCCTTTGGGAACCTCACCGTCGGAGGGACATTGATACTCGGCTGGGACTGGATAGACTGGAATAGGAATGGACGCCCAGAGCGCGGGGAGATAATGCCGAACCTCAAGGGGCAGAATACAACCTTGTACAAGCTGATGACCTATGGAATGGAGATGACGATCCAGGGATTCTCAAGAATAGAGCTGAAATACTTCGAGAAGGCATACTTCTCTCAGGAGGAGAGATTTCCACATCCCGCCCCCGGAACTCAATACGTCGCCCTCGTCTGCATCTACAAAATCAATTATCCCCAGGAATCTGATTAATTTTTATTTGATGTTGAGAAGAATTGATCCCTCGAAGAAGGGTGACTGAAGAATTGGAGGAGACCGTGACCCTAACCGTCAGGGTGCCCCGCAGCCTCTACGCCGAGCTGGCTCTCCGCATACCGGAAGGGGAGAGAAGCACCTTCATAAGAGAGGCGCTGATGGAGAAGCTCCAGAGAACTCCAAGCGCGGATAAGCTCATAGAGCTCCAGAAGAGAATTCAGAGGCTAGAGGAGGAGATCTCCCGCATAAAGAACTCTCTCGCAGATCTTGAGATCCTAACCTTCACCCGGGGCGAGGTGAACCCCCACGCCTTCTGCATAGACGAGATAGACCATAAGATCATCAACTACCTCATACATTACAGGGGAGCAACCACCTCGGAGATAGCCGAGGCCATAAAAGTTAACAGATGGCTCATACTCAACAGGCTGAAGAGGATCAGATCAAAGTCGAAGAGACAGCTCGGAAAGCCCATAGTCGAGTACCACGCGGGGCAAAAAGCCGGAAAAATAAAAGCATGGTGGCTAAACGAAGAAATAGCAGAAGAACAAATAGAGGCATGAACAGAGAAGTATAATGGGCCCGTGGCCCAGCCAGGAGAAAGGCGCCGAGTCGCCATGCGACGCGTAGGCCTCCGGAGCCGGAGATCCTGGGTTCAAATCCCAGCGGGCCCGCCAAATTTTAGGGCTGAATCCAATATAGATTTCTGAGAATTTATGCTTCTTTAATATGCTGGGCATACGAGGTCTTGCAGGTGTGAAGGTCGCTGTTCAGAATCCTTGTTGAGTCTTTTTGCCTATCGACGTCTAAGCCTGAGCAAAGCGACAGCGACTGCAATAGCTATTATTATGATGCCTATGATTATGTATGTCCATGGGAACTCCGCCGGGATTGCATAAGAGAGTTGGGAGCTTGATTTCTGGTTTGAACTCTCGTCGAAGGCCTCGACTAGGAATATGACCCTTGTCCCCGGCTTCTGCCCCGGTATAACCCCCTCATAGAGGTCGTCTCCCTTATATGTCATTCTGATTCTTTCCCATGTCTGTCCATTATCTGTGGAGTATCTCAGCGTGACGTTCTTTATCCCGCTCTGGATGACTCCGCTCTCAACCACCACGGCTGAGACCTTCACATCCTCATCCGCCTTGACTTCCTCCGGCTTCGGGGTTTGCGTAACATCCAGTATTAAGGGCGGGGTCTCATCTGGAAGGACTGTTGTCTCTTTAAGTAGAGCCATAATCTTGAACATACTGCCAGTCACTTTATTCAATATATTTAAGGCGAATCCTACTGTTAATCCGGTATCCTTGGACCATCCTATCGTAAACTCGAAGTATACCTGATCGACTGTCCCATTCATGCTTGACGCGACTGCCTTATGAGGACCTAACTGGAAATCAGTATCAAAGATCGTCAAATTAAGCCACGTCCCATTCTCCAGCAGAATAACCGGGATCTCCTCACCGACCACCCCCTCCATCGGGCCCCACCAAAGTGAGCGGACGATCATGGGCTGCCCGATGTGCTGGATAAAGACGCGGTGGATTAGGTCCTGCCATCCACGATTTATGTCCTCTAAGGTTGTGAGGTTGGTTGACTTATCATATATAACGGCGTAAGTAAGATTCCAGTTCGGCGTTGTCCATGTCGAGTTGACCATAACCCCCTTGACCGTATATCTGGAGACGGTCATGTTTATACGTAAAGGCGAGGGCACCGTTGCGTTCCACAATATGCTGCCTATATACTGAGCGGACAGTCCGCCGTACGGTGCGGGCCGGGGAATCAGGGTAGTTACGCTTTCGAGGGTCAGCTCTACCTCGCGGATCGGGGAGGTCGCCCCTTCAGTCATATTCTTGATCCATCCCATGATCCTTGTGGTTATTCCTGTCTCCACATCCCAGTAGAGAATCACTCCAAGGTTTATGTCTGTTATGTTGAGGAGTGACTGGATGCATGTGAATGTCCCAGCGGGCACCGAGATTTGCGCATCGACGCTTTCCACTCTCAGGTTCAGTATTTCCCCTGTATGATTGAAGGCTGGTATCTCATCGCCTACGGAGAGCTTCGATAGATCGTAGGGGAACCACCATGGAGGCAACATCAGGTACGCGGATGGATAACCATGCATCTGATTCATGATTGGAGGCGGCCCTGCATCAGGCGGCTGGGGCAAGATGTAGCCGCTCGTCAAGTCATAGCTGGCTCTTCTGTTCTGCATAAAGCCGAGGGCCGGTACGCTTATGGCCTCGTTGACAGTGACAATCCCATCGGAGACTTCGAGGACGAGGATATCAGTATATAAGTCTGTGGGCTCCGTTATCGCCTTGTCCCATCTAAGAATTTTACCCGCATACTTCAGAAGTAGGTTCTTATACGGCACATCCTCCTTGATCTCTATCTGCGCATACACACTATTGGTATATGCGCTATAAGCAAGGATTAGATTAGACAGCAATAAAATCATCATTATTGAGCCTTTCAACTTCCCCTTCATCGTCATCTCCACAGATTAATTCTATAATTTCCTATTAAACAGTTTGGGTCGGGTCTCAGTCCTTTCGACTTCTCTAACGATCCCTTGTAATGCAGAGAAGAGAATGTAGTCATCATAAGTGAAATCTTTAGCGTCAATAAACGTAAGGCAGACCGATTTAACGCTGCACATATTTTCAACCTCGGTGACAGGCGACGTAATGTTCCTTCAGATTCGATATGTCTAATGCCCTCTCGGCGGGAAGGCTGTTGTAAATGCCCTCCAGTATTTTTCTTCATCGAACCGGATAATATCGGGGTTTACTCCTCTCATGACCCCATTATATGCCAGCATCCGCAGCGGCGTCAAGTAATAAATCGGAACCAGCGTCTCATCGATCTCCCCCGGCGTCCTTATGGCGTCTCCTGCAATCTCAGAGATTTCTTTATATCCATCCCTGCGCTCTCTGAATCTCCATTATTCTGTCCATGTCCGAATTCGCGAGGAAAATATCGATTTGTGGTCAGTATGCGGGCCTTGTGTGGCTGAGATGAGATTCGCTTTCATAGACGCTCTTAAGGAGTTCATAGTTTTTTCTGAGCCACTTTAACTCCTTTAATTTAGCATCCGGGTCCTCCAGGGCTTGATAGAGTATGCCGCCCTCCGCATCTTTCGGGATCGGCAGCTCCATGAGGTGACAGATCGTGGGGACGATATCCATGAGCTCAACCGTTCTCTTCAGTACATGATTCTTCTTTATGCCCGGCCCCTTCATTATGAGGAGGCCCTTCTGAGACCCTAAGCCCCACTCGTCGGTTGGGAGATGAGGCCCATGCTGCCCCATGAAGTCTCCTCGGACCGCGAAGATCACGTCGCCGACGTGATCTCCGTAGAGGCCCAGAATCCGAGCGTCCTCCCTCCTCAAGGCCAAAGCGATCGGTTTCTTCCCGGTTTCCGGATCAGTATAATCGTACAGTGCATTTATTATCTCGTCCCTTACCTCCTCATACTCCTTACCTGGCTCCACGATGCCGTGAGGATCACGTCCCTTCAAGTTTACTCGGATGTAGCATACGGGGGGGCAGGGGAAGGCCTTTGTCCTAGACCAATCGATCTGCGGGACCCCGCCCATCTTACCTCCACTGATGTCTTTCACGTCTGGATCCTTGAAGACGAGGAGTCCCGCCTCCGCCAGTATTCTGAATATCGAGAACTTCTTTGTGGATGCTTTCGCTCCGTGATCGGATACGATGATTATCATCGTCTTCTCATCCGCTGCGGATATTATCCTGCCTATCATTCTGTCGATGCTCTGATACATCGAGAGCTCCACTCCCTGCCAGAGCTCTGCATCCTCCCGGCTCTTAGCCGTCGCCGGGTCCATCCACGTTGCAAAGTAATGGTACATCGAGTCTGGGATGTGGTTATGCATAAAGAATAGGCTCCAGTCCTTGTTTTTGAGAAGATATGCAGCGGCGTCTGCGAGCCAGACATTATGGAACTCGATGAGTTCCTTAAAGGTCTCAATGTCGATCCATCCAAGCCTGAGGGGAGCAAATGCCCCTGAGAGCGGCATGGGCAGGCCTTCCTTGGATTTTATCTCTTCTGCGAGGGATTCCGGGTAGGACCAGCCGCTTAATGCGCATATGGGCGTCACGAAGAGCCTGAATCGTTCAGCGTCTCTTGATAGTTCGATGAGCTTACATCGGAAGACAGCCTTCACCGGGCCCCTCTCAGTCTCGAACTCATCAGTGATGTTCCCGGTCCACTCACCGGCTGAGAGCTCCGCGAAGGCCTCAGAGGCATCCTTTTTCTTTGAGAGGATGATCCTCTCGTATCCTTCTCCTTCATCTATGACGAGGAGGCTCCATGAGACATCCTCCACCCTGAACATGGCGTTTCTATATACGAGAGGCAGCTCAGCCTCGAGTAGGCTCTCAGCCTCCGGCGTGTTCCTCCATCCACTTGCCTCCCCGAGATGGATCTGGGTTGCGAGGGGATAAGGCTCGGTGGAGAATAGCTGTGCATCAGCCAGCGAAACCTTGATCTTTCCGATCGGTACGTCTATCCTCCATTCATTAACGTTTAGGCCCGCTCCCCCGATCTGCCACCCATCCTTTATCGTTGGAGGCCAGGTAGACGGGTAGTTCAGTATAATGCTCTTCTTTCCAACCTTCTCCGCGGTGTTCCATATATACTCGGCTTTGCAATAAGCCGTGTCGAATGCTTGATAGAGCTTATCTAAAGGATCACCGGAAAAATGAATGTTGAAGGATGGGATTCCATGTGTTCCTATACGCGCCCCAGTCACAATGGTCGTCCAGTTGGGAGGCGTTATCGTCGGAAATGGAACGAGGCAATTCTCCGCATACACACCCCCTTCGATCAGACGCTTAATGGCAGGTAGCTTCCCATCCTTAGCGTAACTATAGACTCTATGAGCGATCGGAGCGTCAAGCCCGATCACTATACATCTTTCTACGGGACCCCTTAATGTTTTTCCCATATCCCTTCAGACCTCCATTCATTTTCACGGACTTTCATTTAGAAGTTATACGGATCAATCGATTAACTCTTAAGCCTAACATGTTAGTTTTTCAGCACATGGAAAACAATGTTATAGGGAACACCCTAATATGCTTATTGGATTTAACGGTTAGAAGTGAACTTCTGTTCTATAGAGTATTCCTTCTCCTTCTGTATTTTCCTCAGCATGCATGCGTCTAATGCGTCA
>LUCF01000082.1 GCA_001593845.1 Candidatus Bathyarchaeota archaeon B63
TAAGGGACATTTTTTAGCGCGGGATCAGCCCGGTCTTCCTGTAATATTGTATATCCTCCTCATCACTACGGTGCTATTCATAGTGACAACTTTCCATTTAACAAGAAAAAGAGGTAAGCATGGATAGAGAGGGCTGGTGTGCTGGCCGTAACCCGCCTTCTGTTCTAGACGGCATTCAACTATGCGGGCTACCCGCGTCTCGCACAGGCTCATGGACGCCTATTCGCCCTTCCACCCCGCAGGACGGCCGTTTCACCGCTTCCACCAAGCCTACTCGGCGACTCAGCACGCCTCAGCGTCACGGGCCTGGTGGACGTTCCGTTTCTGTTCCGGAGCCAGGGCTCTCGCCCTACGCCTCGCGGCGTTGCGGTCTGTGCGGTGGGCGGAGTTTCCTCAGGCTATGCCCGACAGCCGTCCACCAGCTCACCAGCCCCAATTAGGTAAGCTCTTCCCTTCTGGATAAACCTTTTGTTCCATCCTCCGCGGCTAGGGCCTCATGGCCTTGTATCTGGCTGGTTGCCTCCTGAACCTGGTGAGCGTCTTGACTGATCTGCAGGCTGGGCATTTCAGCCTCTCTCCGTGCCAGAGTCTATGGCAGTTGCTGCAGTATGCTAGGGGCCTGTCGTAGGCGTATAGGCCGATCGGGTATCTCTCAAGTATCCTCTCGGTCGTCGATGCGAGCTCTTCGGGGTTGGCCCTGAGGCCGTTGAGGCATATCTTCGCTAGGTGGGCTCCTGGGGCGAGCCTGTGGAAGCGGGACTCCACATCAAGATAGTCGTCTAGTGGCATCTCCGGGTGGTGGGGGACGACGTTCAGGTTCGTGTAGTACGGGTTCTCCCTCTCCCCCTGGGTTAGGACGACCCCTAAACCATACATCTCGACGTCCAGCTGAGCGAGTCTCCTCGCCGCCTCGAAGCTCGGGGCTAGGCCCAGCCCAAGCCTCATGCCCGTTCTCTTGCTGTACTCCCTAACCCGGTCGGAGAGGTTCTCGGCGAACCCAAGCGCATCCGGGCTCTCCTGTATGGCTTCTTTGGTGATGAGTTGGGTCGCCTCGTTTAGGCCGACGAAGCTTAATGTGGAGGATGCATTCTCAATCCTGAAGTATTGATCGCCGTCCTTCTGCTGGAGGAGGAAGGGAAGCAGCCCCTCATTCGCCCTGCTTCTGACGGTCTGATGCTTTATCCGTAGGGCTGTGAGTCCCTTCTCGGTGAACTTCCCGATGAGCTCGAAGAAGCCGTCCTCCTCGCCCTCAGACTCATAAGCCGCCCTCGGCAAGTTCAAGGTCACAGTATCCATGCAGCCCGTCCTGATCGCGTCGATCTCCCAGTCCTCCTTCCAGTCAGCCGCCCACCTGAACCCCGAGGCGACGTAAGACGCGTACTCCTGGCCTTCCATGGTTAGATTCGCGAAGTATGGGATGCCGTGGACTGCGAGCTCATGAGCTTGGCTTATCAGCTCCTGGGACTCGGCGTCTCGGGGGGAACCATGCCTCAGCTTGATGGTGATGGCTGGGTTGAATAGGGGTCTTCTCTCAACGTCCTCCCGGATGCACTCCATTATGATGGAGGCCAACAAGAGGACCTCATCGAGAAAGTCTCCGTAGACTCCGGCCTCCTCTCCCCCGGGCCCACACGCCCCAGCCTCAGCCAGGAAGCTGGGGATGGATGTCTCGAGGCCGAGGGTTATGTTGGTCGGCGCGGTGAGGCTGATGGAGGAGATGAAGAGGGAGACTGCCTCCTTAACCTCAGCCCTCGTTAGGCCTTTGACGAAGGGGGCGAGGAAGACGTTGAAGTAGTCGAGTCCCTGCTCCGATGAGACCTCACTCCCGGTCAGGAGAAGAGCGTTGCAGAGCATGTTAAGGGCGGATCTTAGGGTCTTCGGGGGTCCGGTTTGGTACTCCCCTGAACGGCCGTTCCTGACGATGATTCCGCGGCGGAGGATCATCCGCGCATCATGCATGAAGACGCTTGGCTTAAGAACCCAGCATCCGAGGTTCTCGATGTGGATCTCCCCGGAGAGGTGGGCATCGGCGACTTCCCTTGGGAGGGCGTTGATGAGGGCGTACTCCTCGATCACTCGTTTCCCGGCTGCCCTCTGAACCTTCTCTACATCCGCGAATCTGCCGCTCATCTCCTTCATAAGGACTGTTACGTCGTAGACTGGGAAGCCGAGGCGGGTCATCTTGTGGCGGTACTCCTCCAGCCCCCTCTCTATCAGTATCGAGTTAACGAACTCCCTTATCAGCGGGGCTGTTAGGTACTTAGTCCCGAGCTTCAGCAGCCTCCTCTCAGCCTCCCTCGCGATCCTATGGGCAAGGTCAGCTGGGACCTCCGCCTCCCTGACGAGGGCCTCGGCGATCTTGTTCCTGTCGAACCTCTCGATTCTGAGACTTGAGGTCCTCACGAGCATCTGCTCCCTGTATGCGCTGTTCTCCAGGTCATCAGCGAACTCGACCAGGCTTCTCCCGAGCTCCGTGATGCAGTACTTCTTCGAGCTTGGGTCGGGGGATATCAAGTCCATATTCAGGAGGGTCTTGAGGTGGTAAGCGAACCTCCCAGCGTCCCTGCTGGGGCTCAACTTCAGGTAGTTCATGATCTCGGTGTATGAGAGCGGGCCCCTGTCATAGAGGAGCCTGAGGATGTTCAGTCTAAGGACGGAGGCAACCGCCCTAAGGATCTTCGCTCCCAATCTCCTCTTCAAGACCAGAACTCTCACCATGCCTTTTTTTATTGTTCTTCGGTGACCGCCCGCCCATTCGGAGGCTTAAGCCCGCCGTTCATGAGCGACTCATCAAGCGTCTCTGTCTTTCCCCTTAGATGCAGATATATCTTACGATGTTATCTCTCCTATGGGGGGATAGAGCTTTCGATCACATAGGCCAATGCTCAGCTGAGAGCCTCGATCAGAACGATCCTCTCGAAGAATGCGGGCTGCTCATCAACGGCTTCGGCTCTAAGCCCCATCATGCGGAGCTCCCGGAGGGTCCTCTTAACCCCTGAGAGCGAGGATTGGACGAGGAGGATCCTCCCGCCCGGTTTAAGGCGCCTGGGCGCCTGCTGGATGAAGCGGTCGATGACCATCCTGCCGTCCTCCCCTCCCGTCCATGCATACTCTATCGGGCTTAGGCGCTCCGACCGTTGCCCCGTAGGCAGGTAAGGCGCATTAAAGAGGATCGTGTCGAAGATCTCCTCTTCCCTGAGAGGGCTTAGGAGGTCCCCGACTAGGACTTCGACCCTCTCGGATACCCCGTTGATCTCAGCGTTGAGCCTTGCGCATGCCGCCGCGTATGGGTTAATATCAGTGGCGACGACGTCTTCTGCCTCGACGGCTGAGAGGACGGAGAGTATCCCGCATCCAGTCCCCACATCGAGGACCCGGTCTCCAACCTCCAAGTGCTCGGCGAGGAGGAATGTATCCTCAGCTGGCGGATAGACATGCCTAAAGACGTAGAAGACCATGCCTTTGAAGGTCATCCTCTGTGCGGACTTCAGTTCCCCCTTGACCGTGATCCTTCTCATCCATCATTCCCCATGAGCATCCTGACTGGCTGGTCTCCGCCTCCTCCTCAGCCTTCCGTACGATTCATCCCTCCCAACAGGTTAGGGAAGGGTAACCCTTAAATCTCACGTGAAAATAAGCTCATTACGAGGCCTAAGCCCTAGTTAACCGATGAGGATCATGCGCCTCTCTGATCTGTGATGTGCGAACTGGTGCCGAGGTTAACTAAAATCTAATGGTAAAAGGCGGGATGGAGGGCTAGATCCAACTTCTCCCTCTATGAGGGTTCTGGTTAATTACTCGGTGGATGCGGCTTTTCCCATCGAGACTCGGCGTCCCCTCATCCTTGATAGAATGGCCTGGATGCTACTGTGATTTCTATGTATGCTGTCTCCCCTGATGTCTCGTCATCCCATAATCTCCAGAGGGTCAGCGTCACGGTCTGGCCCGGTGAGATGTGCTCCTCCAGGTAGCCGGATAGATCCGCCAGTGTGCGTGTTGGGTGGCCGTCTATGGCCAATATTATGTCCCGAGCCAAGTAAGCTCTTGAGCCGTCCGGCGTCCATGTCTCCTCGACCCCCCTCATTCCAGCCTCCGCGGCGGGGTAGCCCTCCATCACTCTCCAGACGAGCAGGCCTGTCTGGAAGGGTTCGAGGTTAAGGATTCTCCATTCCTTTATCACGGTGGGGTTCAGCTCGACCACTGAGACCCCTATCATGGGATGCTTGTAGTACCCGTACAGTATAAGGGATGAGGCGACGCGTCTTATTATGTTCGATGGGATGGCGAAGTTGAATCCATACTGCGTTCCAGCGTTCGTTATGCCTATCACCCTGCCTGAGAGGTCAAGGAGGGGCCCGCCTGAGCTCCCCGGAGCGATTGAGATGTCGAGCTGTATGACTGGAACGACTATTGGAACCCCCGAGATATCGATTATTTTGTTTATTTGGCTGATGTAGCCGGAGGAGAGGCTCGCCTTTAGGCCGAGAGGGTTCCCTATGGCCACTACGGGCTGCCCAACGTGGATGTTAGATGAGTTCCCCAGAAGCAGCGGCTCAACATCGGCGGGCGGGTCATGCACCATTATCACAGCGATGTCGGAGTATGGGTCCGTCCCCATCGTGACGGCGCTCCTCCTCGTCCCATCGTAGAACTCAACCTCTATGTCCGTCTCGTCCCTCACGACATGCCAGTTAGTAAGAATCAAGTTTGTCTTGTTATAGATGAACCCGGAGCCCAGAGCCGAGGGTGTCCGGATGGTCACAACGGATCTGTAGACGCGCTCATAGACGTCCGCGGGGGTCTGATAGAGGATCTCTCCGATCCTCCCCCTGATCTCCTGAACCTCAGAAGCAAGCCTGCTCACGTTCGATTCGAGCTCCTCTACAAGCTGCCGGAGGCCCCCCAGCTCGCCGGTTAAGCTACGATTGATGGCGTTAAGGTTCTCCTCTATCGCCGAGATTGCTGACTCGACTCTTGAGACGCGGCCGTTTATCTCCTGCAGAAGATTCCAAAGCTGATCGATCCTCTCCTGCTGGGCAATCCCGCCGCTCAGAATAAGGTATGTGCTCATGCTGGAGAGGGTGACCGAGATGAGTGAGACGATGACGACTAAGCTCAAAGTCTTGCTTGACATGCGACCTCCACGAAAAACTTCCAAAAAGCCATTATAAAAACATGCCGATGGCAGCCACTCATAATAAACAATCCACTCTCAACAGGTGAAGCCACGCCGAATAAGAGGGGATCAGCCCCTACATCGAATAGAGAATAAAAACAAGACCGAAATCATGAGCCCACGAAACTTAAATAACTACGAATCAAGCTTTAAATTCTAAAATGAGGAGAAATTGATTAGGGGTCGTCGGCTAGCTTGGTCTAGGCTCTGAGCCTCGGACGCTCGGGACCCCGGTTCAAATCCGGGCGACCCCACCAAACCGGAATCTGTATAAAGACATCTCTTGAAGTGAAAGTTAGATGTTCTCCGAGAGAGAAGGACGCTCGCCTAGTAGGCCCCTGACATGCCATTTAAAATTCCCTTTATAAAGAAAATTTTTTCGGGGGGCAAAAGAAAGATGCGGAGGCCTCCCAATAAGAG
>LUCF01000083.1:0-4596 GCA_001593845.1 Candidatus Bathyarchaeota archaeon B63
AGAGGATAGTTGCTGGGATCCTTTGGATAAGGAAGGAATTCTCATATGTCGGAAGAGTTCTCTTCCGGAGGATGGTGGGGTCGCCCGGATTTGAACCGGGGTCCCGAGAGCCCAAGTCTCGGAGCCTAGACCATGCTAGCCGACGACCCCATTTAGATGACAGTTTTGATGGATGGGCCTTTGACCCCTCGGAAGAAGTGAGATTCAAAAGGAATAAAAAACTTTCGTTGATCTTCTCTTCAGAGGCTGAGCGTCCAGGGGGCGTAGATCCTCGCGACCGAGAGGATGATGAATGAGACGAGCGGCACGATGATGTTGTCATCCAGCGGCCTGAACTCGAAGTGCTCGATTATGGATGCTGTTCCGCCCGCCAGGATCCCGGCAACCCCAAGCGCCGCGCCTATGCTCATGGAGAATGCGGCCATGATGAGGTTGCCCCACCATGACTTTGTCCTCCTGCCGTCGATGAGGTTCCTGACGATGCCTGTGACCGCGTCTCCGACGGACATGAAGAGGACGGGGACGGCTCCGAACCATAGGTTCCCGGAGACGATCCATCCGAGGGCTATGATGAGGCCCCACATCACGCAGAATGAGACCTCATTTAAGGAGCCCTCGATCTGGAACCAGTACATCACCCTGCCCCTCCTGTGAAGGATGAACGTGTAGGCGGCTATGAGCATCGCCATCATGAAGGGGAGATAAGCCGTTCTGAAGAGCAGGGGCACCGCGACGGCTGAGACCCCGCCGGCGAGGACATGTATGAATTTCCTGTTATAATAGACGGCTGTTTCATGCTTTATTCCTCGGCTCCTCATCCATCTGTACATGGCCTTTGTCAGTATGCCTACTGTGAAGGCTACCCAGGCGCTTAGGAGAAGGGCTGCGGAGAGCTCCTCAGATGAGATCATTGCGCATAGGCTCTTAACGAGGAAGCATAATAATCTTTCGGCAAAACCTAAAATGGATAAATATAATTAACCAGTCAGCGTAAATGATGACTACTGCATGCCGCGTCAGGTGGGTCTCATGATCCGGATCTTGGGGATCGTTGGAAGCCCAAGGATAAGGGGGAACACGGAGATCTTCGTCGCTGAGGCATTGAAGGCCGCTGAGGAGGAGGGGGCTGAGGCTGAGATGCTGAGGCTCGCTGACAAGCAGATTGAAGGATGCGACGGATGCCTCTCCTGCAGGGCGACGAAGGAATGCAGAATAAAGGATGACTTTCAGATGATCTTCGAGAAGATGATCGAGGCTGACGGCATAATACTCGCGTCTCCCGTCTACTTCAGCTCCGCAACCCCGAAGATCAAGGCCCTCATCGACAGGGCCGGGTACCTCTCCATCGCGAGGGGCAGGGTCTTCGAGAATAAGGTAGGAGGGCCGATGGTCGTTGCGAGGAGGGCTGGGCAGAACTTCACATTCGCTGAGCTCCTGTTCTTCTTCCTACATCAGGGGATGATCGTCCCCGGCTCGACATACTGGAACGTCGCATTCGGAAGGGCGAAGGGCGAGGTCTCAGAGGATAAGGAGGGCATGGAGACCGCGAGGAACTTCGGGAAGAAGATCGTCTGGGTCATCAAGAAACTAAAGAGCCCCGATTAATCTTCTCCCCCCAGTCACGTATGAGTCCGGATGAATTTAACGGAGAACCCGCGCTTCCCGCATTATCGAGATGCTAACCAATCCGCGGATCTTAAATGATCAACACTTCAGGAGGCGCCGGCGCAAAGAAGAGGGGGATGGGGATGTTCCGCTGATCCAAAAATAATAAATTATGAGGATTCTTCTTCTCAACCGAATAGTAGGGGATGAGGGAGACGCGGAGGCCCATAGAATCCTCAGCTGAGAGTAAAGGATACTCAAGAGCTCTCTATCCGGGGAGGTTTCAGCCTTTCCACTCTGGGCACCTCGAGGCAGTCAAGTACGTGCTGAGCAACGCTTCAGAAGTCATCGTAATGATCGGGAGCGCACTTCAGAGCCACACCTTGAAGAACCCATTCACCTCAGGGGAGAGGATGATGATGGTCAGGCTGGCGCTCACGGAGGCCGGCATAAGCCCAGACAGGTACTACATCGTCCCAGTCCCAGACCTGGAGATACATGGGATCTGGGTCTCGCATGTCTGCTCGTTAGTGCCGAGATTCGACGTTGTCTACTCGAATGAGCCCCTGACGCGGAGGCTCTTCATAGAGGCTGGATTCAAGGTTAAGAGGATACCATTCTACAGGCGTGCCGAGTGCTCGGCAACGGAGATAAGGGAGAGGATGCTCAAGGGCATAAGTTGGGAGGCGCTGCTCCCAAAAAGCGTAGCCAGATACATAAAGGAGATCAGGGGGGTTGAGAGGCTGAGGGACCTCGCGGAGACGGATAAGATCAGAGATGATGCTCAAGAAGGCCCCTCATGACCGGCCATCCGCCTCTCCAGCTCATCAGATATCTCCCTGAACCTAATTATCCCAGCCTTGATCGCCGACTTGACGCCCTCAGCTACCCGCGCCCTCTCCATCTCCCTCAGCTCAGCCTCTGTGACGCCCCCCGGAGTCGCAACAAGCCTCATAATCTCAGATGGGGGGAGCCCCATATCAATCATCAGCCTCCCAGTCCCAATCATCGACTGAGCCAAGGCGGCTGAGGCTAAATCCTCAGGCAGCCCCTCCTCCACGCATGCCTCCAAGATAGCCCCAGTCATGAATGAGAGGAAACCCGGCGCGCATCCGCTCAGCGCCGTGACCACATCCATCTGCTCCTCCTCGACCTCCACAGATCTCCCCAGGGCCCCAAGTATCATCTCAACCGTCTTCTTCTCCTCCTCGGAGACCCCGCCGTCCACGCAGTACGCTGAGAATGACTCGCCCACGAGCACGGCGAGGTTCGGCATCACCCTCACGAACTTCGCGTGTGGAGCGGCCTCCTTCAAG
This sequence comes from Candidatus Bathyarchaeota archaeon B63, assembly GCA_001593845.1. Classification (GTDB taxonomy): domain Archaea; phylum Thermoproteota; class Bathyarchaeia; order Bathyarchaeales; family DTEX01; genus B63. Next base: position 2,922 of record LUCF01000083.1, read on the forward strand.
AGGCGGAGGCTCACGGCGGCCGCCATCGAGACCACGATCTTCCCGCTTATCTGGGGTCTTATCTCCTCGAGGACGGCCATGACGTCCCCCGGCTTCACGCATATTATGATCACATCTGCCTCCCGAGCTGCCTCCCGGTTGTTACTGGTCACCTTTATCCCCAGCCTCTCGAGATGACGGATCTTCTCCACGCGTCTCCTCGAAGCGATTACGAGCTTGAAGATTCGGCTCTCAGCCAGGCTCCTCGCAACGGCGCTTCCGATAGCCCCAGCTCCAATCACCGACACTATCATCAGCCTCACCCCCTATGAGTAAGGCGATGTTGAATAAAAAACTGAGAGGGCAACCCGTAAAGACTTATCTTCCCGTGGCCCAAGAATAGAATGGGGATGTGAGGGAGTCCCCCTGAGGGGCAGGTGAATTGGGGAACTGCACGTTCTGGCTGCTCGATGTTAATTATGAGGTTAGGGATCACAACCCTGAGGTCTGGATGTGGGGGATAGATGAGGATGGAGAGAGGGTCCTGATCGTCGATCCCTCATTTCTCCCATACTTCTACGCCGTTCTGGAGGATGGGGAAGACCCTGAGCGGACGGTTAGGAGAATAACAGATGAGAAGACGCGTCTCCCCCACATCGTCGACGTCGAGCTAGCCGAGAGGAGATACTTCGGGAGGCCCATGAAGGCGGCTAGGATACTCTGCCGAGACCCAGATCTCATCCCAAAATACGCGAAGGTCATCAGGAGCATTAAGGGCGTAAGGGACTGCCTCGAGACTGACATAAGGTACTCGATGAGGTACCTGATAGACAACGACGTGACCCCCTGCGCATGGCACACAGTCACCATCAGGGAGGAGGAGAAGCCCCCAGGAGTCCAGGTGGACAAGTTCTACATCGCCGAGTCACCGCCAAAGCGGATCCCCAAAGACGAGATTCCGCAGCTGAGGGTTCTGAGCTTCTATCCGGTATACTACGCATCTAAGGGGGCTCCTAGGCCTGAGAGGGACCCAGTCATCATCATATCCACGGTCACGAATACCGGTGAGGAGAGGAGCTTCCTCGCGGAGGACGGGGATGACAGGGAGCTGATGCGGGGATTCATCGGCTACGTCAAGAGGTTCGACCCAGACATCATAATAGGCTTCCAGACAAATCAGCAGCACTGGCAGTACCTCACCGACAGGGCGATGGAGCTCAGGATGAACCTCTCCGTTGACAGGGCTGGAACTCAGCCTCACAGGAGCGTCTACGGACACATCTCAATAACCGGCCGCGCGTCGATGGACATGGCTGACCTCGCAGATGAGCTACCTGAACTCAAGGTTAAGTCCCTAGAGAACATGGCGGCGCTCCTCGGGGTCAAGAGCATAGAGGAGCAGAGGTTCATCGATGAGCTTGAAAGGTCAGGGTTCTGGGATGACCCGGAGAGGCGGGGTGAGCTCGTAGAGTTCGCGGAGGAGAAGGCCAAATGCATACTCGGAATCTTCGAGAAGATGTTCATGTACGCCTCTGAGCTCTCAAGGCTCGTCGGCTTGCCCCTGGACATCATAGGCAGGGCGGCGGTTGGGTTCAGGATCGAGTGGTACCTCATAAGAGAGGCATACCGGATAGGGGAGCTCATACCGGAGAGGACGGAGCAGCCGTACATCCCATACGCCGGGGGGATGGTTCTC
>LUCF01000083.1:4643-7336 GCA_001593845.1 Candidatus Bathyarchaeota archaeon B63
GAACATAATGATCGAGAAGAACATATCGCCGGACACTTATGTCCCGTCCTCGGAGCCCGAGCCGGAGGCAGGCGTGACCGTCGCGCCTGAGGTGGGCCATAGATTCCGGAGGGAGCCTCCGGGATTCTACAAGAGGGTCCTCACAGAGCTGATCTCAGCGCGGGATGAGATAAGGAAGGCGATGAGGAAGGCGGATCCGGCAAGCCTGGAGTATCAGCTCCTAGATGCACGTCAAAAAGCAGTGAAGGTCATCACGAACGCCGCCTACGGCTACGCCGGCTGGGTTGGAGCGAGGTGGTTCAGGAAGCCGGTGGCGGAGGCCACCGCGGCGTGGGGGAGAAGCATGATCATGAAGAGCATAGAGTATGCGAAGGACTTGGGGCTCGAGATAGTCTACGGGGACACCGACAGCCTCTTCATAAAGCATGACCCGGAGAAGATAGATGAGCTCGTCAGGAGGATCAAGGAGAACCTCGGGTTAGAGATAAGGCCGGAGAAGACCTATAGGCGCATCCTATTCACCGAGGCGAAGAAGAGGTACTGCGGCCTCCTACCGGACGGCAGCCTCGAGAACGTCGGCTTAGAGGTCGTTCGGGGGGACTGGGCGAACGTGGCGAAGAATACCCAGGAACGGGTCCTCGAGCTGGTCCTGAAGGAGGAATCCGTGGAGAAGGCGGTCTCATACGTGAGGTCCCTAATCAGGGATCTGCGGGGCCGAAGGGTTCCATTGAGGGACCTGATCATATGGAAGACTCTGACCAGGCCGATTGAGAAGTACAAGGTGAACGCGCCTCATGTGGAGGCGGCGAGGATACTGAAGAGGATGGGGTGGGAGCTTACAGTCGGCGACCAGGTGGGCTACGTCATAATCGAGGGGCCGGGTAGGCTCTACGAGAAGGTGAAGCCTTACGCCCTCGCCTCCCCGGGGGAGATAGACATCGAGTATTACATCAAGAAGCAGGTTACGCCGGTTGCCCTCAGGATCCTATCGATGTTCGGCGTGAAGGAGAAGGACCTCCTCTCGGCTGAGGAGGCTAAGAGGCCGATGACCCTCACCGACTTCTTCAGCGGCAGGTGAAGGCTACTTAGAAACGTCGCTGAAGGTCAGGAGCTTAACATTCAGCGGCTGCTTGATCACGTCTGAGATCCTAGCGGCGATCAGAAATCTGATCTTCTTCTCGCTTGCGATGTCCACGAGCCTCTGTGTGATAACCCCATCGAAGACGATTGTGTCTACACCCTCGATCTCCTTCAATTTCTCAGCCAGCTCGCTGACTGGGAATCGGCTGATCTCCTTCATGTTCTCATCTAGGAGGATGGACTCCCGGGTTCCCTTCAGCTCCTCAACCGCTCTCTCAATCTCCTTCGGGAGGAGAATCTTCCTCCTCTTCCGCTTCTTCTTCGTGACCTCCTCGACGGGAACCCTGTTCCTCAACGCGGCCTCTATCTCCTTGGCGTTCAGGTCCTCGACCTCTTTGCCCTTAGGCGCCCTGGCTACGTACTTTATGCGGGCCACCTGGAGGAGCTCCTTCAGTATCAGGTCTCCACCCCTGTCGCCGTCCAGGAACGCGGTTGCCTCCTTCTCCTTCGTCAGCCTTATGATCGTCTCGGGGATCTTGACCCCCTCGAGGGCGATGACATTCTGGATCCCGACCTTCAGAAGGTTTATGACGTCCGCTCTGCCCTCGACGATGATTATCTCCTTCGCTGAGTCTATATCCGGCCCGGCTGTGAGGTTCTCAGGCCCGTACTTCTGAACCCGGGCTGCCCTCAGTATCTCTGAGACCTCCCTGAAGATCTCCTCTGTTTCAGGCTGCCTCTCTAGGTTCCAGTCGTGAAGTATCTCCTTAGCCCTCTCGATTATCGCCTTCCTCTTCGCCTCCCGTATATCCTCGATCTTCTCCAGGTGGACCTTAGCCTGGCATGGGCCTATCCTCTCTATGCTCTCTATGCTTGCGGCTATTATCGCCGTTGAGACCCTGTCGAGGCTGGTGGGGATGATGATCTTACCCCTAGTCCTGTCCTTCTCGGACTTCAGCTCTATCTCTATCCTGCCTATCCTCCCGGTCTTCTGGAGCTCCCTAAGGTCGAGCTCGGAGCCGAAGAGCCCCTCAGTCTGGCCGAAGACGGCCCCTATCACATCGGGTTTCTCTACGACGCCCTCAACTTCAAAATTCGCGCTGATGACATACTTAATCGTGAAAGGCTGAAAGGACAATACGCTATCACCTCATCAATCACCAAATTCTCCATACTCACTTACTCTTCATCGTTTATGAATCCTCATCTTCCTCACAAACGTCCATTATTTAGTCTTAGACCTATAATATATTCTTACCTGTTCTCCGGGTGAGGGTCTCGAGGTAGCCGGCTAGGCCCTCTATGTCCTTGACATCCCTGCCCAAGAGGCCGAGAAGCCGCCTCCAGAAGGTGAGGTCAGGCTTGATCTTCATCGCCTCCAGGTGCCTCGTCAACAGCCCAGTCCACTCACGCCCCCTCCTATCGAAATCCATAAGGAGGATCACATCCTCAACATTCCGCCTCTCAATCTCCCCAAGAGCATCGATGAGGCTTCTCCCATAGGCCTTAACTGGGAGGATCTTACCATCCACGCCCAGCCTCCGAAGCGACTCCACGTCTCTGGGGCCCTCAACTATCAGAAGCGCGCCCTCAGATGCCCTCGCCTTCAGATC
>LUCF01000084.1 GCA_001593845.1 Candidatus Bathyarchaeota archaeon B63
GTAAACCTCAGCCATAGCACCATCTCTCCCTGCACTGGGACAGGTCCAGCTAAAGGATGGCTGCGGCCTGCTTCTCTAGGGACTCTCTGAATCCCCATAAGGGTAAACGGAACCTAAAAAAAGAAAAGGTTATTAGACATTTCTGCAGAAAACCTATTCGGCAAGGTGTGGGCCCGTAGCTCAGCAAGGCAGAGCGGCGGACTCGCCTAATGGGCGGGGTTGAAGCTCTTAAGCCTGCTCTTTCGGAGAGACCCGTAAGGACGGCGGTAAGACGCGTCTCGGGAGGGTCGAGGGTTCAATTCCCTCCGGGCCCGCCACTCAATTAGACTCAATAAATTCTGGGGCCTTCATGCAGCATTCTCATAACCCCTTTTAATTGCTTGCGATGTCGCGGCGGATCGCTCTGGTGCCATCTGACATAGAAAAGGATTGTTTTGGGCCTAGCCCATGAAGAAGGCGTACCTAAGGATCTTACGGACCTCCGTCTCCACATAGCCCTCGAGATTACGTGCAATGTCAAGGGCAGATATGACCCCGTATAGAATGCCCTTTCTGACGACGGCGAGCCTCCGTATCTTATGCTCATCCATTATCTTCGCGGCTGTCACAAGATCAGCGTCCGGGTCGACCTCTACGAGGGGCGTCGACATCACCTCGCTGACCCTCACCTTCCTAGGGTTTAGGCCCTTAGCGACGACCTTGTATGTTATGTCCCTCTCCGTCAGCATGCCGATGGGCTTGCATCTGCTTAGGACGATGGCGCATCCCTTGCCCTTCTCGCTTATCCTCGCTGCTGCCTCGGCGACGGAGACGCCCTCGTCGACCGTGACTATCTCCTCATCCATGGCATCTACTACCTTCAAAACCCCCACCGCAACACCAAGTCTACATCCAACTCAATACTAGGGGCTTACTAAATAAATGGTTTTACTCATAAATGGGCATGTATCCCCAAAATTGGGCGTGGACGCGCGCTTCACTGCACGTGAAGACGGGATGATCAGCGCATAAACTCTAGGATCTTCAGGATCTCTGAGAGCCGGTCTATTGTGTAGTCCGGCCTTGCCTCCGGCGCCTTGGGCTTCTCGGCGAAGGAGTCTCCCCGCCTCACCTGGACCGTTATCAGCCCAGCCCTGTTGGCGTAGAGTATCCCCCTATTCAGTCTGCTGCTTACATAAACCGATTCTTCAGGCTCAGCATTCAATCTACGCGTCCCCTCATAGAACTGCTCTGCGCTCAGCTCTTCGGCTCCCAGGTCCTCCGAGATGAGGACCGAATGGAAGATGTGGTCCACCCCCAACTGTATCAGCTTCTGCCATTCCTTAACTGATCTCCCCTCGGCTACGACTCCGAGCCTATAGCCCAGATCGCGCAGCCTGATAAGCGTAGGAACGGTGTCTGAGAAGGGCTTTAGGTAAACTTGGCTTGTCTCTCTGTATGCGACCACGCCGGCCGCGATGACCCTTGGGTTCCACCTAAGCCCAAGCCGCTCAAGAAGCCTATCGAAATGCTTTGTGTAGTCGGGGCCATACTCCTTGACTATCTCCTCAAGGATCTTGTAGCCCATCTCCGGGTCTATGGGAAGCCCAGCCTCATTCATCGCCCTGATGGCGTTTAGGCGGGCCATCCTCATCTGGAGTGAGGAGTCATACAGCGTATCCTCAATATCGAATAGAACCGCCTTAATCTTCTTCATCTTACCACCTTCGTGAGCTTCTCAGGTTTATCGGGGTTCAGCCCCCTAGCGATGGACATGTAATACGCGAGGAGCTGAAGCGGGAGGACATACAGTATGGGGGAGAAGATCTGTTGGAGGCCTGATGATACGAGGAAGGTCCAGTCTGAGTTCTCAAGCAGTAACGAAGCCCCCCGGGACTCTTCGGAGATGTAGATCACTGAGGCCCCGAAGCCCCTTAGGCTGTTGCCCAGCCTAACTGCGTCCCTAACCTCATCGGCGGAGGCCATGAGCACCATCAGAGTTCTCTCGTCAGCCAGCCTCATCGGTCCATGTAGGAACTCCCGAGTCGCGAAGCCCTCAGCGAAGACCATGCATGTCTCCTTCAGCTTTAATGCTCCCTCCAGGGCCGTGGCGTAGTTCGGCCCGCTTCCCAGGATGAATACGGCCCGCTTATCCTTGAAGGCCTCAGCCGCCTCTCGGGCTTGGGACCTAAGCGACCTCAAAGTCTCCTCCACGATCCTCGGAGCCCGGCATAGGCCCTCCTCAGCCTCCGAGAAGCCGCCGTTCCCCCTCTTCTCTGAGGCGAGATCCACCGAAAACATGAATATGGAGAGGAGCTGCGTGACATAAGTCTTCGTCGCCGGTATGGCTAGTTCCCTCCCAGACCTGGGGATGATGCGGTAATCCGCCTTCTTCGCGAGGGTGCTCTCAGAGGTGTTGGTGACGGCGAGAAGTGGGATGCCCCTCTGAGAGGCCGCCTCGACGGCCCGGATCACATCCACGCTTTCCCCAGACTGGGATATCGCCATCAGGAGGGTCTTCCTCAAGATCTGCGGGGGAACCCAGCGGTTAAACTCCGAGGCCGGCAGCGTCGTCGTCATCAGCCCCGTCAAGTTCGAAAGCGCATATTGACTTGCGAGTCCGGCGTGGTAGCTCGTCCCGCTCCCGGTTATGTATATCACCTCGTAGTCTCCGGAGTTGACCTCGGATGCTATCCGCCGTATTCTGTCCCGCTCGAGATCTATCGTCCTCTTCAGGGCCTCAGGCTCCTCGAAGATCTCCTTTAGCATGTGGTGGGGATAGGTCTTCGAGATCATCGATTCTTCACGGGGCGGGAGGGCCCTAAGCGTAATAGATGAGCTCCTCCATCTCCAGCCTTCTATGTAGCTTCTCCACGGCCGTGTAGACGTCCTCTTCCTTCTTGGCTCCGGTACATACAAGTTTCCCGCTTGCGAAGAGAAGAATCACGACTTTAGGGTCATCCATCCTGTATATGAGCCCAGGAAACTGCTCCGGCTCGTACATGGTCTTCCCAAGTGTGAAGGCTGCCTGCTCAAGGTCTATCATGCCGCCGAGATTAGCCGATGCGACTATGTTCTGGATCTTAAGTTCAGGCTTCCCAACGATAACTATCCCGCTTCTCTTCAGCTCCTCTATAACCTTCATCACCGCACCTCGGGCTTCCTTCTCCGACTTCGCACCCGTGCAGACCATCTTCCCAGAATTAAAGATCAGCGTGGCGGTCTTGGGCTTCTTCAACCTGAAGACGAGGCCCGGAAACTGCTCCGGGCGATACTCGACTCCAGGATAGCTCTTCACTACGGCCTTCAAGTCGATCCTCTGATTCAAGGTCGCCGATGCAACCACATTCTCGATTCTGATCTGAGCTTTGACCTTCGGCATCAATCTAACCCTCTTAAATAAAACCGATATGTGAAAGTAGGGGTTCCTTATAAAGGATTCCGGCGGCCTCATTTATATTTAATGGTTGGAAGATCATTTTTCTTCTAGCCTTTTTCCTGCATCTTATCCCTATCCGTCAGCTCCAAGTAAAAAAGAGCCAATACGTCCAGAGCTAAGAGAAGCATCCTCAGGGTTACTGAGTACCCGCCGATATGGATCTTCACCTCGTCTAGGCTCCTGAGGACATACCCTGCCTTCGGAATCACAAGGATAACCTTGCCGATTATGTAGTCCTCGGGCACCAACCATGGATCAGGACTATTATTGTTGTCTCCCTTGGTTTCGAAGTACCACTTCCCATCCTTCTGAATCTTCTTTATCGCCCGATGCACTATCGGGATCGCATCTGGATTCCTCGGACTCCGGAAGATTATTATATCCCCGTCCTCCGGGCTTGCGTGTATATCCTCGCCCCTCAGCCCCCCATGTATTACAAGCAGATCGCCCACGTTAAGCGTCGGCTCCATGCTCCTGGATATGGGCGTATGTAGGGGAGTGCTGGTCTGGAGGGCGATGGCGAGGGCCCATTGGAGGGCGAAGCTCCCAACGAGCGCGATGAGTAGGAGAAGTATGACCCCGAAGACCTCGCCTCTCAGCGTATGTCCCTTCTTCCGGGAAGCCCCGCCGACTTTCTTCATGACATTCATCATCCTCGTTCTACCCGGTGACCCATCATCAGGCGTGAGGCCAGCGTACTAATTGCCCGTTCAGCCTTGAGGGGAAACCAGATCTTCCGCCGGATTATTCTTAACATGGTCATACCATACACCTAGATTTAAACGGTAGCTTTCCGGGCTATCGTGATGTACCCCGTATGCCCAGTCATCAAGGTCTCAGGCCTAGTTCTGCCCCTCTGAACCTGCATCCCCCTGAGGAGCGACTCGAAGGTCTCTATGCCCCGGAACCTATTCTCCCGTAGGGACTCAACGGTCCTCAAGACCTGATCGATAGTTGGGCTGAAGGAGACGAACGCCCCGCTTCCCTTAAGGGCCTCATAAGCGTGGGGCACGACAAGCCAGGGGGTCGCCAAGTCCAGGATGACGGCGTCCACCTCCCTCTCCTCGATCCCCTCCGTCATCGCCCATCTTTAGCTCAACGTAGTCGGCTACGCCGACCCTCCGGAGGTTTTCAGCCGCCACCTCCAAGAATTCCTCCCGGATCTCGTAGCTGTAGACCCGTCCTGACGGCTTAACGTAGCTCGCCAAGGCAGCGGCCAAGGCGCCGGCGCCGGTTCCCCCCTCCACAACCCTGCTTCCCGGCCCCACCCCGCTGTAGAAGATTATGAGGGCTATGTCTTTTGGGTATATTATCTGGGTTCTCCTGGAGATCTTGAAGACGTAGTCACGTATCGTCGGCTTGAAGGCTACGAACTCCACCCCTCTGCTGCTGAGTATCCGCGCGCCGTACTCCTTCCCGATGAGGCTGCCGACGCTGAGGTATCCCCTATGCGTGTGGAGCTCCTTCTCCTTCTCAACCCTCACGAGGTAGCTTCTCCTCTTATCTAAGTATAGAAGAACGTCGTCTCCCTCTCGGATTTTCTCCATCAAGACCGCTCACTGGCCCTTTATAAAGGCCTCCAGCATGCTGTATTTTAGGCTTCCATGTTTAAACGTTATGGTTCAACGGCCCATCAGGGGACACCATACTCCCTTCCCCTCTCCGGAATTATGATCCGGCTCTCGATGTCCCTCATGAACCTTCTGAAGAGCTCCGGATGGGCTCCGTGAATCGGGAAGATAGTCCTCGGAGCCATCACCATAAGGGACTTCCTGAGGTGGAGCGGGGTGATATGGCCTGAGACGTGGACATGAAACTGGGGAAGGCCGTAATGCTCAAGCCAGTTCGTCAGCCTATTAAAGTCTATCTCCATCTCCTCATTGAAGGGTTCAGAGGTCGAGACTATATAGCAGCTCCCAGCATCAGGCCTTATCTCCGTGAGCTCGGTGAGGTCATGGAATGTGCAGGCGAAGACTATCTCCCTCTGCCTCTCCGCGACCTCACGTGAATCAACGGTCCTCCCGAGGCTCATCGCCTCCATCTCCCAGCCGAAGTACCTCTTCTTCTCCTTACGGAATATCAGTATGTCCTGGTCCTCTATGCTGGGCAGGCTTAGATGGGGATCCCCGCTGAGCTGATGTAGGATGTAGGCCTGCCTGGGGGTTATGACCAGCCTCCTCCCGTTTCTCTTGGCGGATTCATAGAATGACCTCAGCCTGTCAATGTCTGCGCATGCGAAATTCGCCATGACGAGGCCTGATGTACTATTGATTATGGAGTTGAGTTTCTCCATGACCTCGGGCTCCGATGAGATGTCGATGGAGGTCATGTTCGTGTGCTCGCAGATGGTCACATCAGGCCTCGCCTCCGCCGACTTCGATATAAAATCCTCGGTCAGGTCTGGTCTGGAGCCGTGCCGCCTGAAGTCCCCCGTGTAGACGATGGTGCCTGAGGATGCGTATATGATGAAGCCGTAGGAGCCTGGAACGGAGTGGTCGACGTGTACAGGCTCAACCTCCACGCTCCCGATCTTCAGCAGATCCCCGGTCCTGAAGGTCCTGAACTGTATGTCCTTGATGTCGAACTCGAGGGTTGGGGGCCTCACCTCGCTGTATGCCTTCAGTATCCTCGCCGCTGTCTCCCCGCAGTATATGGGGATCTCCCTCTTCAGAAATGAGATGTAGGCGGAGTGATCCATATGCGAATGCGAGAGGAAGACGGCGTCGATCATCGGCTCCTCAGGGTCGAACTCGTAAGCCCCCTCCAGCCGGGGGAGAATCCCGAACTCCAGGAGTCCCTTCTCGTTCTTCGGGGAGAGGAACGGGATTGAGTAGTACTGGTACCTGAGGGAGAAGGACATGCCGAAGTCGAGAAGTATCCGTGTATCCCGATCCTTGAGCAGGATCTTGTTTCCGCCTATCTCATTCACCCCGCCGTAGAATATGAAGGACGTCATCTCATGCTTCACGTTTATTATCTGATACTCAAGGAGAAAATAAGGGAGCCCTACAAAATAAAGGGTTACTCATCCTCAGCCCTCCTCTCATCAAGTCTCCTCTTGCATGTATTCGCGATCACGTAGAGTATGTGAGGCGGGGTGAAGAAGCTGAAGACCTTGAGGTACTTCGGAGATCTCGCCTCCATTATCCTCTCCGCGTCTCCCCCGGCCCCCAGGTATCCGTCGATGAAGCTCTCCGTCATCCTCCTAGGAACCCTGATGGGCGACATGTAAGCGTAGTGGCCCAAGTAATAGAGGAACTCAGCTATGTCCCAGGCCTGATCCCCT
>LUCF01000085.1 GCA_001593845.1 Candidatus Bathyarchaeota archaeon B63
TCACTCCTACACGTGGACCTCCCCATGGTTCAGGGAGCTCTTTGACAAGTACATACCCGGATGGGCGAATGAGCCGGAGCTCCTCGTCAGGGTCGGCCCGATCCCGGATGATGAGATCTGGGATGCCCACATGAAAGCGAAGGGAGACCTCATCAACTTCGTCCGGGAGAGAACGGGGATTGAGATGAATTCTGAAGTCTTGACGATCGGCTTCGCCCGTCGGGCAACAGCCTATAAGCGGGCCACCCTAATCTTCTCAGATATAGATAGGCTCCGGGAGGTGAACAGGGCTGGAGCCCTGCAGCTCATCTTCGCCGGGAAGGCTCATCCCCGGGACATACCCGGGAAGAAGATCATCAAGGAGATCTACGGTTACATGAGGCTGCTGAGGGGCGAACTCAAGATAGTCTACCTTGAGAACTACGACATGGAGATGGCTGCGAAGCTAACCTCAGGCGTAGATGTCTGGCTGAACACCCCGCTGCCTCCCCTCGAGGCTTCGGGGACGAGCGGGATGAAGGCAGCCCACAACGGCGTCCTGAACTTCAGCGTCCTTGACGGCTGGTGGGTGGAGGGATGCGTGGAGGGGATCACAGGATGGGCCATAGGCCCTCCACCGGATGAGCCGCTCAGCGAGGAGGAGAGGCGGCGGAGGGAGCTTAAGGACCTTTATAATAAGCTGGAGTACCTGATCATCCCCACATTCTATGATAGGAGGGACACATGGATATCCATGATGAACAACTCGATCGGGAAGGTAGCGTACTACTTCAACAGCCACCGGATGATGCGGAGATACGCGACGGAGGCTTATCTTCTATAACCGCAAAGCCCTAGGGAGGCTATGGTCAGCCCTACAACAACCTCGACGCATACGGAATGAAACTTAAGATTATGGCTGTGTGGGTGTCTCAGAATGCGCCGATCAATCCGCAATGGAGACCTCAGCCAAATATATGTCTGCTGAGTCTGGGAACCGCCCGCAGACAGCTCCGCTCAGATATGCATGCTGGGAATAATAGCTGATGACCAGTCTCCCCGGCTTGGGGGATATGAGGCCCGGATAAGCCGCATCCCCATACGTCGGGAGAGCCACCAGAGGCTTAACTTCTCCTCTATCAAATTTGAAGATCCCGGTGTTTCCCGCCGGGGTCGGCTGAGGAATCCATGGTGCCTCTATCCTCCGTCGGCCCGCCACGTACAACTTCCCCCCAGCCCGACAGAAGACCGGACAGTGAATCGTAACCCCGAGGTCAGTGCATTCCCATTCTCTGTAGGGCGGCGTGGATGAGTAGAATAGGCTGTGGTCCGGGGTTCGAGATGAACGGGCGATGCACCAGACCTCACCGTCCTCCCGAAAGAAGATGTCAGCCTCGTTCGGCTGATTTCTCTCCCCGATCCTAGCCTCCCTTCTCCATCTGAGCCCATCTTCACTCACGAGCAGATCCAGAAAGGATTTAAGTTTATTCCTCGGATTCTCCCACCCATAAGCGGGAGAATAAAATCTCCCATCAACGTAGCGAACCCTCCAAAGCCAATGATTCCGCTTGTATGCAGGGACGGGTTTTGACCAGTCAACCCCGTCCTCGCTGAAGGAGACGTGGGTGACGAGGGGCCCGAAACGTTCATCTGGCCATCCCTCGGGTCTAGGAAGCCACGTGCCGAAGTATACATATAATCGATTCTCGGTTGGGCAGAACTTCGGATCCCTATCGTCCCCTATGGTCTTCAGATAAGCCGCCTGCTGCCATCTCCGGAGGTCAGCTGAGCGCATGACGACGACACCGCCGTCCGGAGATACATGAGCAGATCCCCGGCGGAAAGTAAGCCAGTAAAGGCCGCGCCACACACAAAGGTCAGTAAAGGCATTATGCCATCCGTCCCGCACAACAGCGCGTTGCCAGAGGATCTCAGCCAATAGGGTCACCACCTTAATATCTCCAACCAGCTCATGAGCCTTCTCAGGATGCCCGGGGACGAGCAAACCCTTGAAGGGCTACGTAATGAAGTTCGTCAATCCAGCCTCCTTGGCCAGCTCAACGGCCCTCTTCATCTCAGAGCCGTTCAGCCTCCTCCTGAGCTCAGGAACCTCATGCGCCCTCCACTCCGGCCTGTACTGGAACATCAAATTCGTCCGCGTGTTCGGCCCAAGATTATCCGATATCCAATTCAGGATGACCCTCGTACAGCATTCCAGATGCTCAGGAAGAACTAGGACGCGGACTATGAGCTCCCCATGCTCCTTGCCGTAGAGGTGATTCCTCGTACATGCCTCCCAGTACCCCGGAGCGTTGCTGATCCTCTCTGCGCATCGGTTATTCCCATACTTGAAATCGAGCAGGTAGACATCAGCGAACCCCGCTAGGAGCATGGCGGCCTCCTCGCTGTAGTAGGAGTTGGAGTTCCAGACTACCGGGACGTTCACGCCTACATGGATGAAGGTTCGAAGCCACTGATGAAGCCAAGGCGTAGGCTCCCCGCCTACGAGATTAGCGTTTCTACAGCCGTTCTTCCTCAGCTGCTCAACTGCCAGCGCCAGCCTCCTAGGCGAGTAGATTTCACCCGTCTCAAACCACTGAGAGATCGTCCAGTTCTGGCAGTGGAGACACTTTATTGTGCATCCCATGGTGAAGATGGTTCCGGATGGGACGAGCTCAGGCTCCTCCCCCAAGTGCTCGAAGATAGATGAGACGGTTATCTGCCCGCCGCATCTGCAGTACCCAAGCTCACCATCCAAGCGGTTTACGCCGCACCTCCTCGTACAGAAATGGCAGCTCTCAAGGATCCTCCTAGCTATGGTCTCCTTAAGATCCAAGAGGGATCTATTCGGCGTCTCCAGTTCCTCAAGCCGCTTCATCCCCGCATCTATTTCCCGCTGCAGATTATTGAGCTCCAAAAGCAGCTCCTCATGGAGGCTCCAAAGATCTCTGAGAGGATCATCCTCATCAAAGTCTGCGGGGATCTTCTTCGCTATTAGGAACTTCGCGGGCTTATAATCCCGCATGACATCGAAGTATCTTGCTAGGCTCCTACGGGCATTCTCGTCCTCCAAAACTGAGACTGCGTCTCTCCTGATTATCCTCCACATGCAACTTCAAGAATGATAAAGAAGAATGTCTTATTAATGCTACGTCGAAGTATACCCTTTAAGGAGGCTGGCTGGGCATCAGATTATGGGGGACGGAAAGGAGTAGCCCTCCGTATGGAACTTTCCTTTTATGGCTATCCTCATGCTGCAGCTCGGGCATCGAAGGTCATCGGTGAGGTTCCACCTTATCACCCCGAACCCATATCTCTTGATGAGCAGCTCCCCACAGCCTGGACAGTACGTATTCTCATACCTGTGACCCGGCACATTCCCGATGTAAACATAATTTAAGCCAGCGCGGCGGGACGCCTCATATGCCTCTTCAAGCGTCTTTATATCCGTCGATCTTATCGTTGTGAGATTATAGTCCGGATGGAACCTCAAGAGGTGGAAGGGAGTATCCGCGCCTAGGTTGTCATGAATCCACCTTGCGAGCTCCTCTATCCTATCCATTGAGTCGCCGATCCCGGGAACTACGAGGTTCGTGACTTCGATGTGAATGCCGTGCTTCTTCATCTCCTCTAGGGAGGCGTATATCGGCTCGACGGAGGGGACGGAGGCGAATTTCCTGTAGAACTCGGGGTCTCCTCCCCCCTTGAAGTCGACTGTGGCGGCATCGAGATAAGGAGCGATCATCCTAACGGCCTCGGGGGTCATGTACCCATTCGTGACGAAGGTGTTGAATAGGCCCTCCTTATGTGCGAGGACGGCGGTGTCATAGGCATACTCGAAGAAGATCGTCGGCTCCGTATACGTGTAGCTGACCCCCTGGCATCCATACTCCTTAGCGGCCCTGATCACCTCCTCTGGTGGGAAGTCCCTGCCGATTATCTCCTTCTCCTGGCTTATGTTCCAGTTGTCGCAGAACTGGCAGCGGAAGTTGCATCCGACAGTCGCGATCGACATGACGTAGGCTCCAGGATGGAAGTGCGAGAGAGGCTTCTTACCTATAGGGTCAGCGTGGGCGGCGCAGGCCTTCGCATAATTCAATGAGTAAAGCTTCCCAGACTCATTCTTCCTAACCAGGCAGAATCCCAAACCGCCGTCCCTTATCACACATCTCCTCGCGCAGAGGAAACACCTAACCTGGTTATCTCGAATCTTATCATAGAGTAAGGCCTGAGCCAAAGAGCTGACACCCCGAACCAAGAATAAATGGGATTTCTCACCAGGCTACTTGTAGGTCACCCCCAATTTAATGATTTCCCCGGGCCTTTCATCGATTGCCCGATAGGCCTCAACGACCTCATCGAACCTCACGATATGCGAGAGCAGGCCTTCACATGTCAAGGCCTTCCTACGGAAGAGCTCAATCACTGTCTCGTAGACCCGCCTCCTATCCCACCGTGGGTGATCCCTGTAGGGCTCGCTCTCCACACGTGCTCCTGAGACCATCACCTGCCTGTTGAAGTGCCACTCCTCCCCCAAGTTCAATCCGCGGGCTTCGCCGTGATACCACGAGACGGGGACGATTGTGCCCCCGTAGCTCGTCGCCCTTATGGCTTGATGAAGCGCCTGATAGGAGCCGCTGACTTCGATTGCGACATCCACGCCTCCAACTGCCTTCTTGATCTCCAATCCCGCATCACAACTGAAGGGGTCGAGGAGAATATCGGCGCCGTACTTCTTTGCTAATCTCCTCCTACTCTCGACTGGTTCCACCCCGATCACGCGTAAGGCCCCAGATAGCTTAGCCATCTGGATAGCCATCAGCCCTATTGCGCCGAGCCCAAATACCGCGACTCTGTCTCCGACCCGTATATTTCCTTCCCTCACGGCCATGAGGGAGACGGCGGCCGGATCGATGCATACAAGCTCCTCGTCGCTCAGGTCAGGCGGGGCGAGCTTAACATGGTCTTCATCTACGGTATGCGTCTCCCTGATGGGCAGGTATCCATACACCCTATCCCCAACCTTGAGGTGTCTGACCTCATCCCCCACCTCGGTCACCACTCCAACAGTCATGTTCCCGAGACTCATCGGAAACTTCCCCCATTCAGGCTTACCTTTCCTCTGCGGTTCGGGCACGAAGATGCCGAGCTCAGGGTCTATCCTCTTCGTCGAGAGCGGGGAGATTCCACGATACACCATTAATGAGGTCCCATGCTTCTCAGCGGATAAGCGGCTCTTAATACGGACTTGGTTTGGTCTCAGAGGGGGCTCCTCGTATTCCCTGATTACAGGTGTCCGCGGGGCAACCGCGACTAGTTCTCTAGGCATCTTTAATCCCAGAACTAATTATTGGAAGTTGTCTATAAACGCTTTCCGATGCGGAGCGTACTTACCCAGTGGGGAGACGCGGATGATGTAGATGGGTTCTTCATTTATTAGGAATGTGATCCCCCGGCTGGGAAGGCTAGAGAGTACCCGTCTAATCCTTTATCGCTTCTAGAAGGCTCATCACATTCCAGAGTTTCACTCGTGTATAAGGCGGCATATTCGGGTCCTGAAGTATCTCATCGAGTATTGATATGGCGTTGGACGCCCTGACCGCGAGGGTATACTCCTCAGACTCAAGGGTATCCATGGATTCCTTCGCGGCCCTCCTAATATTCCGGGGGGTTGTGGTATCCTCGGAGACCTGGCCGAGGATGAACATAGCCTGCTTTATTCTCTCCTCATACTCCTTCAATTTTCTTCGGCTGACCATATTCTTTATTCCTCCCGGGTAATTAGCATTCAAATAAGCCAGTAACCATCAAATTATAGTGAAAAAGCAAAGATATAAGCGTATGCGAATTTATACCTATTTTTCCGACCATTTCGTTCTCGGCTGAATCTCAGCATCGTTAGAATTAGCTGACCGACCTGCTGGGTTTGCCGGGGCTTACAGCGGCTCGAGGACTATCGCCCTTATCCATGAGGAATCGAGGCCGAATACCCGTAGGGGGAGACCTATGTAGAATACCCTCTCCTTCCTCACCTTCTCCAGATTAACTAAACCCTCAATCAGCGGAATCCCATTCTTTAATAGATTGTTATGCGTGGCCATTGAGCCGCCCGGCGCTTCGACGCCGACGTTCTGCACCCCAACCATCTTGATAGGCTTCTCGGCAAGCCACTCCGCGGACTCATGTGATATGTAAGGCCGCTCGTCGCCGCTGTAGGGGCTCCAAAGCAGTACAATATCATCCCTCTTCACCCTTTCCAGGTGGAAGGGCATTATGGGCTGTCCCTTCCCATCCTTCGGCTTCAGAAAGCTGAGCTTGATCACAACGGCTTCTCCCATGAAGGACTCGAGGGGCATCTCTGAGGATGACTTTGCTCCGTCAGTCAGATGCGCCGGTAACTCAACGTGGGTGCCTATGTGGGTCTCGGTCTCAACCCAGTGCATCAGAGTCTTATCCGGCGCGTATATGAACTGCCGCATCTCGAACCTTCGAATCTGATTCCCATGAAGGTACTCCCCATTTACCTTGAGGATCCCGGGGATTATCTCTTCTGAGAGGTCGATTATCCTATACTTCTTAAGGTCTATCATCTTCCTTCACGATCTAAACGTCTTGTTTGGGCTCTTCATTCCGCGTCTTCCAGATTCTTCTTCTCCTATCGAACTCTTCGCGTGTCATGCGGAGACGGGAGGGGCTCCCGAAGACCACTGATTCGTCCGGCACATCCTCAGTTACCACAGATCCAGCCCCAACCACTGATCTTCTTCCCACTCGGATTCCGGGGAGAAGAGTCGCATTCGCGCAGATTATCGCTCCCTCCTCAACCTTAACGCCGGCGAGCCGCCCGCTTTCTGGGTAGGGGTCATTCGTGAAGCAGACGTTTGGGGCTATGAATACGTCATCTCCGATCACGGTTAGGTGAGGCAGATAAGCGTTAGACTGGATAATTACGCGTCTTCCTATCTTCACAGATCCGTCGAGAAGCGTGCCAGTTCCTATCAGCGATTCGTTCCCTATAACGCTTCCCTCCCTAATCAGGACATTATGTCCGGTTTTAACATGGTCCCCTATCGTCACATCCTCGTAGATCACTGTTCCAGAGCGGATTATGCATCCCCTTCCTATCCTAGCGCCTTTACTTGCTTCGTTACATCTCTGGAGGTCCACTCTGCTTAGGGATATCAGCCCCCTCAGGGTCTCCTCCTTCGGATGCCCAATTATAACGTTTCCTTCGATGAGCGTCCCGGAGCCTATGAGGGTCTCGCCTAGAATTACGGAGTCCCCCACGTATCCGTTCACAACTGCTTTAGGAGAGATAAAGCGGGTCATCATGATCATTTATCTTCTAGACGAGACTCCTTTTCAAGATTATGGTATCAAACCACATGATTTTTCAGCATAAAGCCCGGTTTCAAGCTCTAGTATATGAAGTTCATGACAGTAAATCTGAGCGGCGGCGAATAAAGAGCCGGGCTGCGAGGCATTTACCTGCTCCATACGAATACCATCCGAAAGAGCTGTATGAACACGAAAAAATTTAAAGGACATAATCATTCAACTACAAATGGTTCATATACGATTTGAATGTTTTATGCGATGACATGTTTGACGACTGTTGGCATGTTTGTTCGCATTAAGAGAGAGATACTTAAGGAGTTTACGAGGGTTTCAAAATCCCTCGGCTTAAGTAGAAAAGAAGCTATACGTAAAGCTATGGAGACATTCATTAATCTGCATCCTAAGGTCTTTCGAAAGGGTGAGCGGTCCACATCAGTCTGCTGACGGCCCATGATGAGCGGGCCAGAAGAATTTCCATAGTCACGTTGAACCGTTCGGACTGAGAAATTAAAATATATAGATTAAAAGATTAATGCTGAAAACGGAGAGGCTGATGGCGAATTCAGGTGAAAAGCCGGATTTCCTCTTTTTAGTGACGGAGATAGACTGCCCAGAGAATATCGCAGTGGGTTCTACTCTTGCTTGGCTTGCGAGGAAGAATGGAATGATCTTCGATGCTTATGTCTGCGCCCCAAACCCCCATTCGGGATACTGGCACCAAGAGCAGTTCTACTTCACGATGTCCTTCTATGCCCTTCATTTCTGCTCGATAACTAGGCGTATGCCGAGGTTCAGGCGTGCCGCCTCGGTAATTGGGAAAATCGTCTTCAGAGACCATGGATTCATCGCCGTAAATCAGCAAGTCAAGCATTGGACAACGGAACCCCCTAGGGGAGATCAGATCATGGGAGAGACGGTTATCTTCAGACGGTAAGCCTGGCTGGATAGTCGTGGCAATCGATGTTCCCTTCTGGGGGGAGCCAATTAGATATCTGAACCCAGAGACAAAAAACAATCTTGGGAGACTCTATGCGGCTATGAAGTACGCGGCTAAA
>LUCF01000086.1 GCA_001593845.1 Candidatus Bathyarchaeota archaeon B63
GGAAGCCTCGCCATCCTCCTGACCGCAGGAACGAGGAAGATGTAGGCGTTGCTCAGGCATGAGGTTGGATATCCAGGCATCCCAAATATGGGGGTCTCCTCAACGAGGCCGAAGAGGGTGGGCTTCCCAGGCTTTATCTGAACGCCATGGAAGAGGAGCTCGCCGAGCTCCTCAACGACCCTGACCAGGAGGTCCTTCTCCCCGACTGAGCTCCCACCTGAGAAGACTATGAGGTCATGGTCCAGATGTTTGGTGACCGCCGATCTTATCTCGTCGATCTCGTCTGGGACTATCGGGGACCTCGTAACCGAAGCCCCATTCTCGAGTATAATAGAGGAGAGCGTGTAGGAGTTAACATCGTAGACTTGGCCCTCCCCAAGGGGCTTTCCTACATCGCAGACCTCAGAGCCCGTAGGGATAACCGCTACCCGAGGCCTCTGGTAGACGAGCACATCCCCATATCCGAGTGAGGCTAGAACCCCTATCCTCGCAGGCGTCAGGACGTCTCCCCTCCTCAGGATGTCTTCTCCCCTCTTTATGTCCTCCCCCCTCAGGGCTATGTTCGCCCCCGGATGAACCGCCTTGAAGACTAGGACAGACCCATCCTTCTCCTCGGTGACTTCCATGATCACAACGGCATTCGCGCCTGGGGGGATCTGGCACCCGGTCGCGATGCGGATGCACTCGCCGTTCCTTATCCGCCTCCCCGTAGATTCACCCGCATGCAGGACGCCCACGATCTTGAGTCTCACGGGGTTGAACTGGGAGGCCTTGAATGTGTCTTCGGCCTTAACGGCGTAGCCGTCCATAGCCGCCCTGTCGAAGGGTGGGACGTCCCTCTCCGCCCTTATGTCCACCGCAAGAACCCTGCCACCAGCCTCTTCTATGGGGACCTTCTCAGTCCTCCTAATAGGCCTGACCGTACTCAGTATCGTCTCTAATGCCTTCTCTCTAGAGATGAGAAGCCTGAAGGGCGACATCTCCCTCAATTTCCAGCCCCCTCTTTCAGATTCTATCCGATGGTGTTGGCGTTGATGAGCACGTTCACTTTTAAGAAGACCAGTCCAAGACTTAAAAAGGATTTGGAGCATCCCAAAAGGATGACATATAGCTTCGTCTGGGAGACGTCACGCAAGCTTCTGAAAGCGAACAAGAAGACTGAGGAGCATCAGATAGTGATGGAAGACCAAACGAAGATAAGGAAGGGTTGGGGAGCGTCGGCCGCCCTTCCTCTCAGAAGACGACCTTCGAAGAGCAGGGTCTCCATGCCGAGCCTCGCAGTGTAGATGGCGGCTGTGAGGCCGGCGGGCCCTCCGCCTATTATAACGTCGGATATCTTCTCCGTCAAGATCCTCCCTTCAGTACTGTTCAATCCCCGCTGGGATATTGTACGTCGACTAGCAGATCCGTCATTCCTGATCTTTTCCTTTTCGGTTCGGGATGCAGAAACGGAATGAAGGAGCGGCTATCAAAAAGAGGGGGGCGATGAAGATCTATATGCGAAGCCTGGGGGATTCCAGATGTTACGGGATAGTGATCTTGATCGCCTGAACGGGGCACTGCGTCTCGCATGCCAAGCATTGTATGCATTCGTCCTCCCGGGCTGGGAAGGCCTTCTTCTCGGATTTCGGGTGCCCGGGAGTCTCCCTCCACTCGTAAAGCTGAACGGGGCAGACCTCTATGCATATGCCGTGGCCCTCGCAGATGTCCCAGTCCACAGCGACGTTGGTTCCACGTATTCCGAGCTTCTCCGGAGGGTCAACTGGCCCCCAGACCGCTACGCCTTCCTCCTCTCCTACCTTCTCCCGCTTGCTCTGGAAGTCCGGATCTATCGGCAAAATAATCTCACCCTTCAATAAAGGACTGAGATACCTAATATTAGCGTTTCTATGGGAGCTCCCTCACCTAATTAGGATGCGTGGTAATGACGCTGTGAGCTGAGAGGCCTAAATCACATTTGAGACAATATCATAGTAAGGGTATTGGAACCGCGATCATAAGATGCCGCCCCTCCATGGGGATGTTACGGTAGAAACGGGAGGGGCGAAAGAAGAAAATCCTTAAAGGAATCTCAATTTATGCCTCGATCCAGACCGAAAGCTTTGAGAATGGCATGTCGTTGGCATATAGTCCTCTAAGGCGAAAAGAGTTTAATATCTAAGGCCTAGTAGTATCCCTTATGAACAGGTTAGAAAGGCTATTAGCAGTCTTCTCCGGTGAGAAACCTGACGTCATGCCTTGGTTCGCCGACCTGACGTACTGGTATAGGGCCAGAATGTATTATGGCGATCTCCCAACCAAGTATCTAGGAGAAAAGGGACGTATACGTCTCTATCGGGATCTGGGCTGCGGCGCCCATGAGGAGCTATATAACCTGCCCGGATCAGTGAGCTACCAAGGCGTCAAACATGTCAGCTCAGTCGAGGCCTTCAAGGATGGGACGGTGATAACTGAAGAGATATACAAGACGCCGGTAGGCAGCATCAGAGGAGTCCAAAAATTCGTCCCGAAGTCTGTTAGCTCAGCTCACATAAAATACGCCGTCGAGACCAGACGCGACCTCAAGGTCCTCCAGTACATATACAAGAACCAAGACTTCAAGCCTGACTTCTCCCTTCAGTATGATCGTCTGGAGGACTGGGATGGGCTGGGCCTCGTGAGCTCATTACCTCCCAGAACGCCCTTCCAGAGGCTGATCGTTGTCTGGGCCGGGGTGAGTAACACCATTAGGCTGATGATGAAGGAGCCGGAGGAGCTCGAAGAGACGGTCCAAGTCATGTCGGAGGCTGATGACCCGATATACGAGGCGATATGTGAATCGCCGGCGCCGGGAGTATACTTCGGAGAGAACATCACAAGCGAGGTTATCTCACCCCGAATATTCAAGAAGTACCACACGCCATACTACAGAAAGAGGGCGAAGCAGCTCCACGCCGCCAAAAAATTCATCTATGTACATATAGACGGGGCCCTCAGGGGGGTTCTGCCGCTGATGGAGGCCTCAGGGGTGGACTGCGCACAGTCAGTGACGCCCGCGCCCGTCGGCGATGTGCCTGTGGAGAAGCTCCGAGAGATGGCTGGCTCAAGGCTGATCCTCTGGGGAGGGCTGCCGGGAGCATACTTCAGCAGGCTCTACCCCGAAGGAACCCTATTGAGCATAGCGAGGAAGGTCATAGAGCATCACATGGAAGGGCATAAATTCATAATGGGCGTGGCTGATCAGGTTCCCCCAGATGGGGACATAGCCCGCGTCAGGATGATAACTGAGCTCTTGGAGAGGGAGGCGAGGTACGAGTAGGCATAACCGGAAGTTTGAAGGGAAGACCGCCTGGATGCCTGATTAGACGCATCCGAAGGGAGCCTCGAAAGAGAAGATTAATACGGGTACTCGTATAATAGCGAGATGGGCACCGCAGCAACTAATAGGTGAAAGGGATTGGATGAATCGAGGGATGAATTGAAGGTGAGGGCCCTCCAGATCATCGAAAGGCTTGAGAGGGAGCATCCAGACGCAAAGATCGCGCTTGAATTCAGCAACCCATTGGAGCTCCTCGTCGCGACGATCCTCGCCGCTCAATGCACAGATGAGAGGGTAAACCAGGTCACGAGGAGCCTCTTCAAGAAGTACCGGACAGCCGAGGACTATGCGAATGCGGACTTAGCCACGCTTGAACAAGACATCAAGCCAACAGGATTCTACAGGAAGAAGGCTGAGAGGCTGAAGGAGGTCTGCAGAACCCTCATTGAAAGGTTCAACTCTGAGGTGCCCAGTAACATGAATGATCTCTTGTCTCTTCCGGGAGTCGCGAGAAAGACAGCTAACATAGTCCTCTCGAACGCCTTCGGAATAGACGAGGGGATAATCGTCGATACTCATGTCTTCAGACTTGCGAGGAGGCTAGGCCTCTCCCAGAGCAAGACCAGAGAGAAGGTTGAGAGGGACCTGATGGAGGTGGTTCCTAAGGAGAAATGGGGGAGATTTGCTGACCTCCTGATCTTCCATGGGAGAAGGGTCTGCAATGCGAGGAAGCCCCGATGCGAGGTCTGCGTCTTAAAGGATATCTGTCCGTCCAGCTCAACGTTTGAGGCATAGCGATAAAGCCCGAGTGCCTTCTATGCTTATTCAGAGGAAGACCGTTTAAAGAGGGCTGGGCTCGATCAGTATGTGGGCAGGCCCTTGTGATCGGGCTTGAGGCGGATACTTAGTATGATCTCCTCTGCTTCTATCGGTCATTCCTGGATGATGAGGGATCACCTAAAGAGCGAATGAGGTACAGCGGATACCCATCCGTTAGGCATCAGCATCCCCAGCCTCCGAGGGCGGATTAAGACTTTTCCAGGCCTTCTCAGCCTTTCATCCCTAGACAGAGGATACATAAATAAGAATTATGCAAGCGGGAAGTAACGGCGTCTCAGTTACCGTTTTATTATTCGGGATCTATTAGTACACTGGGAACCCTGTCCTTTCTCTTCAAGCATGTGGGGGTGTAGAGCATGAAGGATGAGGAGGAGCTTAAGAGGAAAATAGTGGAGATATCGATGAGGCTTTATCATAAGGGGCTGGTGGTGGGGACCGGGGGAAATGTGACCGCTAGGATACCCGGCTCCACGTACATCCTGGCAACGCCCAGCGGCGTACGTAAAGAGCTCCTAAGCCCCAGGGACATAATAAAGGTAGACATGGATGGGAGGCTTGTCGAGGGGAGGCTGAGGCCAACATCGGAGACGCCCATGCATGCTGAGATCTATAGGGTCAGGGGAGACGTCAACGCCGTTGTTCACGCCCACCCGCCCTACTGCACTGGGTTCGCGTGCACCCGGCTTCCTCTGGGTTCTCCGATCCTCCCAGAGGCGATAGTCGTGCTGGGTGAGGTTGCTCTGGTGGAGTACGCCACGCCGGGGACGAGGGAGCTTGCCCTAAAGGTCGCTGAGGCGGCTGAGGCTCATGACGCCTTGATCTTGGCGAATCATGGGACGATTACGCTGGGCTCAAGCCTTGAGGAGGCATACCTGAGGACCGAGGTTCTGGAGGAGTACGCGAGGGTCCTCTTCATCTCAACCCTTCTGGGAGGCCCTAAGCCTCTATCAGCCGGGGATGTGGAGAGAATAAGGGAACTCTAGGGGCTGGGTAAGCGGAGAATTGAGGCTGATGATCATGTCTATTCTCCCGTTCCCCTCTGAGATTCCCCGTTTTTTCGGTTAGATTCAAGAGATATGCCTTCCTATCGGAAATCTATTTAAGTTCGATGATGCTTTTTTCTAAAAAGGCTTAGCTTAGCGGTGAAAAGGTAAGGAATGGCACTGGATCATCTTCTATCCCTCCCCTCCATATTTCTTCTATCCCTGCTAGTCAGCGCCCTCCTGTACGGATTGGGCGCCTTGATCTCCCAGAAGGTTGGGGGGAAGAAGAGATCCGGTAAGCATGAGCCTTATGCCTGCGGGGAGCCCATGCCCGCTGAGAAGCTCCAAGTCAACATTGAGAGGTTCTTCCTGTACGTTACGCTCTTCATGATATTCGATATCGCCGCGTTCCTCCTCTCCCTCTCATATAACGCTAACCCAATTCACCGGGTAATATTCATAGCCATCATAGCGTCCAGCCTGCTGATGATCATCCCGGAGATCAGGGGGAAGAAGAGATAGGGCTAATAAGTTGGGCGAGGTCGAGTTCGCTTTGGCTGCTTCATTTCAACTCCGGGTCATGCAACGGATGCGAGATAGAGATAGTGGCCTCCCGCGCCCCCAAGTATGACCTGGAAAGGTTCGGCGTACTCTTCAAGGGAAGCCCGAGGCACGCTGACGTCCTAGTCGTGACGGGCCCCGTTTCCAGGCAGGCGAGAAGCCGCCTCCTCCGCATCTACAGCCAGATGCCTGAGCCGAAGTACGTATTAGCCGTAGGCTCATGCGCGATAAGCGGGGCTCCCTTCCAAGGCTCCTACAGCCACCATGGGGGCGTGCGGAACGTCCTCCCAGTCGATGTTTATGTTGGGGGATGCCCACCTAAGCCTGAGGCGATCATAGATGGGATTCTCAAGATAAAGGAGAAGATCAAGGGTGGAAGGGGATGAGGAGGTCAGAGCTTAGGAGGCAGCTGAGGATCCGCGCGGGGAACATCACGGTTCAGCGGGCGGGGAGATTCATCGTCAAGATCGAGAGGGGAGACCTGAAGAGGGTGATGAGGAGGCTGATCAGGATGAAGAATTACGCCCATTTATCAACCATCACCGCCCTGGATTGAGATAGAGGTGATATACCACGTGGCATTCACGGATGCATTCGTCTCAGTCAATGTCAGAGCTCCGAAGGAGGCGCCCCTCCTCCAGTCGCTCGTAGACCTGATTCCGGGAGCGGCGATCTACGAGAGGGAGGTCCACGACCTCTTCGGGGTTGAATTTGAGGGGAACCCCGACCTCTCCCCCCTACTGCTGCCCGACGGCTGGCCTGAGGGCGTCTACCCCCTCCGGAAGTGGTGGTCGACTGAGAGGCTGCTCTCAAAGCTCGGTGGTGGAAGATGACATTCAGGATACCCTTCGGGCCTCAGCATCCAGCCTTGGAGGAGTCCATAAACTTCATGCTCGAGATAGAGGAGGAAAGGGTCATAAGCGTCAAGCCCCGCCTCGGATACATCCACAGGGGAATCGAGAAGATAGCTGAGAGCCGGAATTACCAGCAGCTCGTCTTCCTCTCCGAGAGGATATGCGGGATCTGCTCATTCGCCCATGCATTATGCTACTCCCAGGCCGTAGAGGAGATCCTCGGCTTAGAGGCCCCGGAGAGGGCCAAGTTCATAAGAACCATCATCGCGGAGATGGAGAGAATCCAGAACCATTATCTGTGGCTCGGCCTAACAGCGAAGGAGATGGGCTTCGAGACCCTCTTCATGTACGCCTGGAGAGACAGGGAGAAGATAATCGAGATGCTCGAGATGATCACCGGTAAACGGGTGAACTACGGGCTGACCACGATAGGAGGCGTGCGGAGAGACATAAGTGAACGGGCGGCTGAGAGGCTGGGGGAAAGCCTCAAGTACCTTGAGGAGAGGGCTGAGTACTACACCATGGTCTGCACGAGAGACCCATCGATCCTCAAGAGGACGGTCGGCGTCGGCATACTGAGGCCGAGGGAGGCACGTGCCCTCTGCGCCGTAGGGCCGACGGCGAGGGCGAGCGGCATACCCCGAGATGTGAGGGCGGATGATCCTTACGCGGCGTACGGCGAGGTTCCCTTCAGGGTTATAACCTACAGGGGATGCGATGTCGCAAGCCGGATATACGTCCGGATAGACGAGATAAAGGAGAGCATAAAGATCATAAGGTACGCCTTGAGGAACATGCCGGATGGCCCGATTAGGGTTAGAGCTCCGATGAGGGTGCGGGAGGGCGAGGCTGTGAGCAGGGTTGAGGCCCCACGTGGGGAGAACCTCCACTTCTTACGGTCAGGTGGGGGAGACAGGCCTGAGCGGTGGAAGATTCGGCCGCCAACCCTCGCCAATATACTCCCCCTCTGCCGGATGCTGACCGGGGTTAACCTGGCAGATGTGCCCGTTGTGATAGCCGGGATCGACCCCTGCATTGCATGTGCGGAGAGGATCAGCCTGCTGGATTCGAAGACCGGTAGGCTGGATGTCTGGGATGGGAGGAGATTATGGAGGTACGCGAACGAATGGTACCGGAAGAAGTATGGGCGTTGATCCAAGTCTTCGTTTATCCAGGCTTCTTTTT
>LUCF01000087.1 GCA_001593845.1 Candidatus Bathyarchaeota archaeon B63
CATGGTTGGACGTGTTTTTGCGACGATAAATCCTGAAGCTTTATCTACATCTACAATTCTCGCTTTTATTATAACTGAGTCGAGAGCTGACACGCACAGGTTAAAGGCCTCATTGTACGAGCACCGCAATTCAATAATTTTTCTATTCCGCTCACCCCTTGGAATGTTCACTATACCCATTTTCCTGAGTGCTCTACGATGAAGAAGGTAAATTGGGAGAAAAACAAAGGCTAAAACTGGCACTGCAGTCCAACCCCAATAGTAGCCGATCGATCCGGGAGGAGATAATTTACCTAAGCCAAAGAACAGAGAGATAATCAGCACCGGAAGCAAGTCCGCCTTTAGCGAATAAGCGTTGCCTTTACCTCTTTTCAAGCAATAAATGCTGAATAGTAGTAAAGGTGCTTCTGTAATGAGCATGCCATAGATAGGCCACTCAGCTATCGTGTTATAGCTTTCAATAAAACTTATGATGGAGGCAGAGGATACGAAAATAATCAGAGCTAAAATAAGTGTCCCTATCCAAAACCACAGAGGAGATCCAACATTCTTGGTTTTTTGCTTCATCATGTTGTAAACCTCTACAACTTTCAGGTGAGCTTGTAATTTCCGATCACATCCAGCGGGTATGCAAAGTTCCCGAAACAATATACCCATTCTGGATTTTTCATAAATAAATTTCCGCTTCAGAAACTCACCTTAAATGCAGCACCTTAACTTGCAACATCCGGCATTTCAATGGAACCGATAAACGAAAGGTTAAAAAAGAACAGTCATCAAAGAAGGAATTGGCTGCCGGCCATAGGGCGCGGGAACCACCCGAACCCATTCCGAACTCGGAAGTTAAACCGCGCTCCGTCCCTAGCGGTAGTGCAGTCTTCGGCTGCGCGAAGCTAGGGAAGCCGGCAGCCGCTTCCTTGCAGCTTTGCTCCTCATTTTATTGTTGTCTTGAAGATGCCTTTCTTCTTGAAGCGTTTAGGGATAAATGGGAAATGAGAACCTTTTGAAAATAAATCTTTTATTCCCTTAAGGACTAACCAGATCTTGATGGGAAATGAGGAAAGTTAAAGTCGGAGTTTTAGGCTACGGGTTTGTCCAGACCACCTTCCATCTGCCATGCTACCTCGAGATCCCCGAAGCGGAAGTAGCAGCGATAGGCGGCAGAAGGAGGGATGCCTTAGAGAAGACGGCTAAGGATTTCGGGATCCCGAAGATCTACGGCGGAGAAGACTTCATCGAGAAGATCTGCTCGGACCCAGAGATAGATGTGGTGGACATAGGATTACCCAACTTCCTCCATCAGAAAGCGGCGGAGATCGCGGCGGAGAACGGGAAACACGTGATCTGTGAGAAGCCCTTGGCCCGCAATGTCGATGAGGCGAGGGCTATGCTGAGAGCCGTCGAAAAATACGGGGTCATAGGATGCTACGCTGAGAACCAGGTCTTCATCCCTCAGATAATGAGAGCTAAAGAGATGATTCAGAACGGCGCCATCGGAGATGTCTTCTGGCTGAGAAGCCGCGAAGCCCATTTCGGACCGCACTCAGCGTGGTTCTGGAAGCCTGAGCTGGCGGGGGGCGGGGTCTTGATGGATATGGGCTGCCACTCCGTTGAGGTCATCAGGTATCTGCTGGGAAAGAAGCCTGTTGAGGCGAATGCTTGGGCTGCTACGTTAGTTCATGATACGGAGGGGGAGGATAATAGCCTCGCATTGATCAGATACGAAGGAGGGGAGCTCGGCCAATCAGAGAATAGCTGGGCGGCTCATGGAGGGCTAGATTTGAGATACGAGGTCTACGGCTCGGACGGGGCGATCTTCATCGATGTGACGAGGGAGACTGGGATTAGGGTCTTCACAGTCGCATCTGAGGATAAGGTCGGATACATCTGAGGCGAAGAAGGGGTGGATGTATCCGATATGGAGGGAGCATGAACTCTATGGGTACCTCTTCGAACTGAAGCACTTCGTTACGTGCATACTGAATGGGAAGAAGCCCCGCGAGACATTCAAGGATGGATACATAGTCAACTGCATGCTTGATGCCTGCTACAGGTCAGTTAAGACGGGGAAATGTGAGAAGATAACAATCTAGACGTCTAGACGGTAACAGTATTCCTCTTCCTCACAGGACCCCGAGGGGTTCGAGTATCCGTAGAGCTACTCCGCCTAGAAGAACAGCGAAGAACACCTCGAAGAGCGTAATGAGGATAGCCTTTTTCCAGCCGAATTCTTTGATGAACGCCGCGATCGTCGCGATGCATGGTATGTAAAGCATCGTTATCAGGCAGTAAATAACCATCTGGATGGGCGTGAGTACCACCCCAAAATTCGTTGTTCCCAGAATCGTGGCGAGCATTATTAATGTGAGCTCTTTTCGTAGGATTCCGAATATCAGGGCTATGCCCATCTCGTATCTCAGACCCAGCCACCCAACGGTCACCGGGCTTAGCAGAACTGAGATAGGCTCGAACATCCCTGCGAGCTCTATTACCTTTATTATTAAGCTGCTTATGATGATTAATGGAAAGGCAATCTTGATGAACTCTTCCAGCCTGAACCATGTCTGGCTGATCACTGTCCTAAGATGAGGCATCCTGAACTCATGCATCTCCATTATGAGCTCAGTGGGCTCCCCCGGCAGCTTCTTAAATGCGACTCTGCCGAGCGTGAAGATTATCGCCAGATCTACTATGTAAAGCAGAAGAGCCCATTCTATACTGACGAATTTTCCTACGAGGCCTAGGACAACAACAGTCGTTGCCGCGCATGGGATCAACGTGACCACGAAGGCCGCCAGGAACCTCTCCCTCTCAGTCTCCATTATTCTGCATCCTAAACAGGCCGGGACGTTGCAGCCGCATGCCAACATGACTGGGATGAAGGCCTTACCGTGCAATCCGATCTTATGCATCACCACATCCATGAGGAAGGCTATTCTGCTGAGGTAGCCGGAGTCCTCGAGTAGGTACAGGATGAAGTAGAAGGGAACGATGTAGGGCAGAGCTATGGTGACCCCGGCTATGACGCCTTCTATGACTCCGCCCCAAATGAGCTCCTTTAGAAGAGTATTGATTAAGAATTGGTCTAGGAACGGCTTCGAACCGTAGAGGAGATCGCTGAGCAGGGTTGAGGCGTAATCACCGAACGTGAAGATCGCATAAAAGATGGAGAGCATAACGAGAAGCATTATTGGGTAGCCGAAAGCCCTGCTTGTCGTCACGTCGTGAAGCCTCTCGCTGAGGGTAGGCTTGATCACCGGCTGAATCCTCTGGACTTCCCTTGCGATCTTGCCCGCAACCTCGTACCTCTCAGAGGTGATCACTGTTGAACAGGAATGGCCGTGAATCCTTTCTATTTCACGGGCCATCTTTTGCGCGAGCCGTAATATATCCGGATTAGCCCTCTTCACTTCTTCTTCGATCTTCTTATCCCCCTCTAGGATCTTGATCGCCGTCCATCTGGCTGGGTATGGAAGATTGATCTCTCTGATCGCGGCTGCGATCCTCTCGATTTTCTCTTCAATCTCTTTTCCGTACTCGATACCACGTGGGCTTCTGATTCCCCTCTCCACGGTCTCGATTGCCGCCTCTAAAAGATTGTATATTCCGATTCCCTTCACGGCAACCGTGGGGATAACGGGAACCCCTAGAATCTCGCTGAGCTTCTTATGATCTATCTTTATGCCCTTCCTCTGAGCGATATCTATCTGATTCAATGCTATGATAAGCGGGGTTTCGAGCTCGATGAGCTGGAGGGTGAAAAAGAGATTCCTCTCAAGGACGGATGCGTCTACAACGTTGATTACCAGATCCGGCTTCTCAAACGCTATGTACTCCCTCGAGATTATCTCCTCAAGCGAGAAAGTGGAGAGGGAATATATGCCCGGCAGATCGATAATATCTACCTCATAACCCTTAAAATGGAGGGTTCCCTCGGCCTTCTCAACGGTCTTCCCAGGCCAGTTCCCGATGTGCTGATGAAGCCCCGTTAGCTGATTGAATATTACGGACTTTCCCACGTTTGCGTTTCCGGCCAAGGCGAACCTTAGCTTCTTTCTCTTCACCTCTCTATCTCCACTAGTATCCTCGTAGCCATACCTCTGCCGAGGGCAAGTCTGGAGCCCCTAACGTAGATCTCTATGGGGCCCCTGAACGGCGCGGACTTGACTACCTTCACCTTCGTGCCCGGGGTTAGCCCCATATCCATAAGCCTTTTCCAGAAGCCCCAGCCACCGCCGCCTCTCGGGTTCGCCTTAATGGATGTGATCTTTCCGCTCTCGCCTTCTTTCAGGGACGTTAAAGGCACAAGCATTTAATGCTCCTCCGAGGTTTGATTCTCTTTCACGGCTCTAATCTTGATGAGGGAGGCTACCTCTTGGCTTAAAGCCCGATCTTTCCCCTCTATTCTTATGGTTATGGGCCCGCCTAGGGGAGCCTTTTCGATTATCTCTACGATCTTGTTCGGCCTGACATTGAGAGAACTCAGATACTGGAGTATCTCCATTCTCTCGTCGGTTATCTTCGCGATCACTCCTCTCTCACCCATTTTAAGGTCACTAAGCGGCCTTGACTCCTCTTCTATTATTCCTCCGCACTCCGTTGGAATCGGGTTTCCATGGGGACAAGTCTTCGGGTGTCCCAGCGCCTTCTCAATCTTCTTAGCTATCTCATCCGAGATGCTGTGTTCAAGTTTGCATGCCGCCTCATGAACCTTCTCCCACTCCACGTCCAGAAGATCTGTGAGAAGCCGCTCTGAGAGCCTATGCTTCCTGATAGTTCGAAGCGCGATTCTCCTTCCCTTCTCCGTCAGCTTCACGCCGCGGTAAGGCTTATGAATAAGGAGCGATTCCTTCTCGAGCCTGGCTATCGTATTCGTAACTGTTCCAGGCGCCACCTTAAGAGACTTGACGAGGTCGCTAGTTGTTGCTACCCCGCTCTTCTCCTCAAGCCTGTAGATGATCTCGAGGTACTCCTCGGTTGTGCTTGTGACTTTAACGGGTGAATCGGCCATTTTACGAGCCTCATCAAAAATAACTACGGTTAATCGTATTTATCCTTTTAGGAAAACCGGAGAAGAATAAATTATTTCGGCAGAGAATAAAAGGCACGAAGTTTTTTACGGCCCGAATCCTAGCAGGAACCCCTAAAAAGGGATGGAGATGATCACTAGCTCTCCTTAACGAGATCCCTGTGCCATTTATCTGACTCTACAGAGGGGCTTTAAGGTTAATGCATATGGCTGAGAGAGCTCAGCCTATGACCCCCGTCTCCTCAGCAAGCATCTTAGCCGACCTGTAGGTGAGGGGCTTCTCATTCAGGATTGTGTACCTCTCAGGCCTTATTTCTCTGGCCTTAACGAGGGCCTCGATGATATACTCATCCTCTATTCCGATCTCCTCAGCCGTCGTCGGAGCCCCAACAATCCTCAGCGTATCCCTTATGACCCTCCAATCGATCCCATGCAGAGCCGCCATCATAATAGTCCCCAAGCCGCACTGCTCCCCATGCAACGCGCGTCTCGGCGCCACAAGGTCTAAGGCATGACTGAAGAGGTGTTCAGATCCGCTGCACGGCTTACTCGTCCCGGCGATGCACATTGCGACTCCGCAGCTCACTAGGGCCTCGAGGAGGACCCTCACGCCCTCCTCTGACCCAGGCTTGATGAGGCTTGAGTTCTCGATTATGTGCCTCGCGCTCATCGAGGCTAGGCTCGAAGTATACTGTGCATAGTACTCCTCCCTCCTCTCATGAGCGAGTTTCCAGTCGAGGGTTGAGGTGATCTTTGATATGACGTCTCCGCATCCGCTCGCGGTGAAGCGGTAAGGAGCCTCCATTATGATGGATGTGTCCGCGATGACAGCGATTGGGGACTGAGCCTTGATCGAGTACGGCCTCCCGGTTCCCTTTATCGAGGCGAAGGGGCTTGCCATGCTGTCATGGGAGGCCGTCGTAGGGACGCTTATGAAGGGCACCCGCTGATTGGCGGAGCTGAGCTTGGCGATGTCGATCTTCGTCCCCCCGCCTACGCCGAAGACGACTTGAGGCTTATGGAGCCTCATTCTCCCCTCAGCCTCCCTTACGTCGCTCATCGTTGCGGATTGAGATGAG
>LUCF01000088.1 GCA_001593845.1 Candidatus Bathyarchaeota archaeon B63
TAACCCTGATCATTCTCAAGGATCTCTGCCAAAATTTTTTCGGCGTATGGTATGTATTCCTCTAACTCGGGGAACAGAATATGCAAAATCTCATGGAATATAGTTAAGATGAGTTCTTTAAGACATCTGTCAAACTTCTGTTCCCAATCACAGTAGCCCACATATATGAATATGATGCCCTCTGGATGTTCATCATCAACAAGATATGTTCCCTCGATAAGAGGAAAGACATAATCCCCCGGCAGTTTTTCCATTTGTTCCTTGGAAAGTCTAGGATAACAGTGAATCTCCATTTTTAAGTCACACTTATTTTTTCTCTTTTACCTAACCATGAAAATGATAAAACGCTTATCCTCATAAGATTAAAAAATGAATCTTAAATCTTGAATAATATTTTGGCGCCGGGGATGGGATTCGAACCCATGCGGCCCTCGAGGGGCCACAGGCTGGCTTGGTTCTGCCGCTCAAGGCCTGCGCCTTATCCGCTCGGCCACCCCGGCCTTCTTATTCTGTTTATCAGCGATTATTAAACGATAATATGTTTATTTGAACCTTTTTCTTCAAGCCGTCCATCTCGGATTTGGGGAGAAGACGAAGTATTTAAGTCGTAAGTCGATATTTTTCTCTTGGGTTGAAGGCGCAGGAGAAGTTGATGGGTCCTTGAAGTGTGACTACTGCGAGGTGAACGTTAGCCTCCCATTCAAATGTCCATTCTGCGGCAAGTACTTCTGCGCGGATCATAGGCTTCCCGAGAATCATTCCTGCACGGAGCTATGGATGGTTAAGGTTCGCCCCTCACCACCTATTGAGCGGGGCCGCCAAGTCGAGGTCCGAGGTGAGATTGAGGCTCCTCCGAGGCCGGCTGTGGAGTATCCCTTCAGGGTTCCGAAGGAGGGGTGGACCAGCAGGACTGAGATCTATCATCTAATGATAGGAGCTGTAGTCGTCACGGCCGTGGGGCTCTCTATGGGCGGCTTCGGCCTCAGCTGGCTCTACGGAATCATAAGAAGTCCGTTCATGATCCTTGGCTCGGCTCTAATCTTCATGTCCGTATTCATACTTCATGAGCTCGCGCATAAGGCATCCGCGAAGTACTTCGGCATGTGGGCGGAGTTCAGGCTCAGCATCTTTGGGCTTTTATTGACGGCCATCTCGGTTCTCTCCCCCGTCATAAAGATCATATCGCCCGGAGCCGTGATGATAGCGGGAGTAGCTGACAAAAGGATGATGGGGAAGATAGCTCTTTCAGGCCCGCTGACGAATATGCTTCTCGCCGTAATCCTCTACGCCATGAGGGTCCATGCGTATCCGCTGTCCCTAGCCATAATCCTCCGGCATGGGGCTGCCATAAGCGCGTGGATGGCTGCCTTCAACATGATCCCATTCAGCGTCTTCGACGGAGCGAAGGTCCTCTGGTGGAGCAGGACTGTCTGGGCGGCTGGCTTCGCAGCCTCCATAGTTATCTCCATCATAACGATCTTTATTTAACAGGCCCAACGATCCCCCGGGGAAAGAAGGCAGAACGGAGATGGCGGCTGTCGCCTTAGCTCCAGAATCCCTTATATTCGATGCTTATGAAGACCTCCTCTGGGACCCGCATCCTCATGATCCGCCTCATCACCCTCTCCTCAGCGTCAACGTCAAGCAGCCTCTTGTGGATGCGTAGCTCCCACCTGTCCCAAGTCTTCGTCCCCTCCCCGCATGGGGTCTTCATGACGGGGACCCGTAGCTTCTTCGTTGGGAGTGGTATGGGGCCGTTTACCTTTACGCCGCTTCTCTCCGCTATCGTTTTGAGCTCCCTGCATACGCTCTCAAGCTTCACGTAGTCGGTGCTCGTTAATTTTATTCTGGCCTTCCTAACCATCCTTCATCCCGTTCCACTGCAGTCCCCTAACTGCTCTATTTAAACCCTTCCATCCCTGTGAGGATTTATCCGCCTCAGATCAGCCTCCGCCTGGAGATATCCTTCGTCTGCCACGAGTACCGCCTTATTCTCGTTGAGGCCCCGTAACCGCAGGCAGCGCACCTCTTCTTTCTCACATGGTAGGATCTCCTGCCGCAGCGTCTGCACCTTATATGGACGGTCTTCCCCATCCGTTTTCCGAATGATGGGGTTCCCTTAACCATTCATCCTTCACCTTGGAGGCGGAGAGATCATCACGACGTTGTCCCCACGGACTATTATCAGGCCGAGCTCCTTGATGTTCTCCGAGTCCGTGAGGTCCTCAGCCTTGTCCAGAACAAGGTTCA
This sequence comes from Candidatus Bathyarchaeota archaeon B63, assembly GCA_001593845.1. Taxonomy (GTDB): domain Archaea; phylum Thermoproteota; class Bathyarchaeia; order Bathyarchaeales; family DTEX01; genus B63. Next base: position 2,251 of record LUCF01000088.1, read on the forward strand.
GGTGCTGGTCGAATCCCTTAAGCTGGCCTCTGATGCTTTTCCCCCCTCTAAGCCTTATTAGGACGGTCTTGCCTATGCTCTCCTCGAGGATCTCAATGGCCATTTTAATCAGCTTTCCGGTCTTTCCGCGTTTCTTGTATCAGACGCTCGCATATTTATATGTCTTACGATCCTACAATATTTCATGCCTAAGATCGTTAAAAGGTTCTTTATGAAGAAGAGGGGGGCGAGGCGCCTCCTAGGCGGCGTGTCTGAGAGTCTAGGGTTCGATGCCGAGCGGCTCTTCGGCCCTAAGCCGCAGGTCGAGGTGCTGGAGACCGAGAAATGCAGGATCTACCTCATAAATGGTTCTCCGATCCTAGCCGCCTCTGGAGACATGGTCTTCCCCACCCTCTTCTTTAAGGAGCAGCTGAGCAGATTGCCGAGGGTGATCGTGGATATGGGAGCCGTCCCGTACATCTGTAGGGGTGCGGATGTTATGGCGCCTGGGATCGTGGAGATCGATGGTGACTTCGGAGAGGGGGATCTGGTCATCGTGTTGGATGAGCGGAATAGGCGTCCAATAGCGGTTGCTCAGTCCCTACTCGGCTCGGAGGGGGCGAGGATGGCCAAGAAGGGCAGGGTCCTCAAGAACCTTCATTACGTAGGCGACGAGATCTGGGGTCTAATGAAGGATATGGCCTCATCCTAGCCTTCAGGGCTGGATTGCCGCTAAACTTTTAAGATGTTATGGGTTTCTTCATCAAGGAGATGTGAAGTTGTCCAGCATAAAATTGGGGAAGATAATCGGGAGGGTGCTCGGCAAGAAAGGCGAGATGAGGGGTAAGGGGGAGGCGGGCGGCCATTCCGCGGCCCTGTACCATCCGGTCTCAGCTCGCCCCGAGAGGGTGTACATCAAGGCCCGCGCGATCCAGTCTCTAGAGGACCTCAGCGGGGTCAAGGACGAGGTTATCTCAGGGAACATAATGATAGTTAGGCTGGGGCCGCTGGCTGAGAAGGGCATGGATGACGTGAATAAGGCCGTCAGCGAACTCTACGACTTCGCTCAGCAGATAGGCGGTGACATCGCTCAGCTCGGGGAAGAACGCATCATAATCACGCCTTTCTTCGTCGAGATATGGAGGGAGAAGGCTACCTAAGCCGGATAGTCTCAAAGATGTCCGGCGCCAAGGCGTTGACCTTGTGTCTCCTCTGCAGATACTCGGCCAGCCCGATGCACTTCGTCCTCTCCCCGTGGCAGACGATTATGTTCTCCGGCTTCGAGGAGAGCCTGCGTAGATAATTGATTATCTGCCTCCTATCCGAGTGGCCGGAGAACCCCTCGACCGTGTGGACCTCCAAGCCGCATTTTATGACCTTGATCTTTCCCTCAGAGTTGATTATGGAGACCTCGGGCATCCCCTTCTGCACCCTTCTACCCAGCGTGCCCTCAATCTGGTAGCTGACGAATATTATGGCGTTTCTTTTGTCGTGGGCGAGCTGCTGGAAGTACTCGATTATCGGCCCGCCTTCAAGCATGCCGGACGTCGCGACTATTATGCTTGGGGACCCCTCTATTATCTCATCCCTGGCGCTCGGATGCTCCACAACCGTGAAGTACTCAGACTCGAAAGGATTTATTCCCTGGTTTAGTATCGCGTTCCTGACCTCCCTCGAGAGGTACTCCGGATAAGCTGTATGGATCGCCGTGGCCTCGGAGATCATGCCCTCGATGAAGACCGGCGCCTCTATGAGCTCCCCCCGCCTCATGTACTCGTCAAGTATCAACATGATCTCCTGAGCTCTGCCGACCGCCGGCACGGGGATCAGGACCTTTCCACCCCTGCTGAGCGCCTCATTGATTATGGATACAAGCCTCTTCTCCGCCTCCATCCTAGAGGGCATCACATCATCCGGTGCGCTATAGGTACTCTCCGTTATCACGGTCTCCACCCTCGGGAAGTTTATGGAGGCGGACTCCAGCAGCATGGTCTTCCCATACTTGAAGTCGCCCGTATAGACTATATTGTGAAAGCCCTCCCCTATGTGAAGGTGGACTATCGAGGAGCCCAAGATGTGACCCGCGTTGTGTAGGGTGAGGCGGATGTCAGGCGATATGTCGGTGACCACGCCGAACCTCAACGGTATCGTATGCAGCACACTGCTCCTAACATCCTTCTGGTCGTATGGAAGGGCTGATCCCTGCTTACTGAGGACATCCAGGTAATCGAGCTGGAGCAGGGTCATGAGGCTTAGGTTGGGAACCGAGCAGTACGTTGGGCCGTCGTAGCCGTACTTGTACAGAAATGGGAGAAAGCCGCAGTGGTCTAGATGTGCATGGCTGATCACGACTGCGTCAAGCATGTCAATATCGAATTGGCCTGCGTCGAAGCGTGGGAATGCCTCGAAGGGCCTCGTAGAGCCTGGGTTTATCCCACAGTCCAAGAGAACCTTACTCTCCCTAGTCTCCACCAGGATTGAGGAACGCCCGACCTCCCTAGCCCCACCGAGCATAGTTATCCTAACATCTCCGACATCGTAGATGAGGGGCCTGGAGATCCTCTCGCCGATGTTCCGTAGGATCCTCTCCCGCTCTTTGCTCCCCGAGTATAGGGAGTGGCGGACGTGGGCTATTATCTTCGATGCCATCGGCGGGCTTCTCAGCACGCGGGGTATCCACTTGGTCTTCATTATTATTTGCTGGAGGGTCATCCCGTTCTTACCTATGACTAGGCCGGGCTTCTTAGCCTCGATTATGGCCTCGCCTAATGTGAGGTCGAAGAGTATATTCGTAACCTCTGCCTCTCTTGGGAGTATGCTCATTATAACCTTCTTGGCTTCGGCCTCGTTCATTCTGACCTGTGGGTCAGACCTGATCACTATCCTCTTCTTGATTATGTTGACGATGTCTGTGATCGCTCGGTTATGCGTGATCCTAATCTCCGGCCTCTTAGTGTAGATCGCCAGTGATGGGCCTTCAAACTCCACCCGGGTGATCTCGGCTTCCTTGGGGATGTGCTCCAGTACGGTTCGCCTTATCTCCTCTTGCTTATTAATCATCGAAGGCATCTTCATCCGGTTCTCTCCTTTCTTCCGCATCGGCTCATAAGGCCTCGAGGATCCTCATTTTTTCCTCGTCATTCAGTTCGCGGTAACCCTCCTTGCCTATCACGACTATGTCTAAACTATCACCAGTCCCGACATCCCTCTTCATCGCGGATCGAAGGGCCTGAGCAATGATCGGTAAAGCCTCATCTATGGGGAGGCCCTCCTCGAATTTCTCCTCGAGTATCCCATAGGCG
>LUCF01000089.1 GCA_001593845.1 Candidatus Bathyarchaeota archaeon B63
AAATTCGTCCTCGAGGCGCTTGCTGAGGAGAGCTCAGACCCGAAGAACCATAACTACTCCTTCAGTCAGGGGGAGCCGAAGTTCAAGGAGGCCGTCGCTGAATGGTATGAGGGGAGATTCGGGGTTAACCTAGACCCCGAGAGAGAGGTCATCGCCCTCATAGGATCGAAGGAGGGACTGGCCAATATAGCCCGGGCCTTCGTGAATCCAGGTGACAGGGTTCTGGTTCCGAACCCGGCCTATCCGGTCTACGCCAATGGGGCGACTATACTGAGCGGCGGGGTTCCCGTCGTCATGCCCCTGCTCGAGGAGAACGGGTTTAAACCTGACATCGATGCGCTCGTTGAGGGGGGCATGGGGAGGGTGAAGATGATGTTCCTCAATTACCCGAACAACCCAACGGGGAGCGTGATGGATGTGAGGAGCCTGGAAAGGATTGTTGAGTTCGCTGAGGAGAACAACATAATCGTCTGCTATGATAATGCCTACTCGGAGATAACGTTCGACGGCTACAGGGCGCCGAGCATACTCCAGGTCAAGGGCGGAAAAGAGGTTGCGGTTGAGTTTCACTCATGCTCGAAGACATTCAGCATGACCGGCGACCGGATAGGGTTCGCCGTCGGAAACAGGGAGATCATAAGCGGCCTCCTAAAGGTTAAGGCGCAGGTAGACTCAGGCCCGCCTAGATACACGCAGAGGGTAGCGGTTAGGGCGCTCAGAAGCTATGTGGACGGGGAGCCCCCCGAGTACGTAAGGGAGATCACGAGGATATATGGGGAGAGGAGGGATGTGCTCGTCGAGGGCCTCAGAAGGCTCGGGCTGGGATGCGGAAAGCCACTCGCAACCTTCTACGTCTGGGTCAAGTGTGGGGGTAGCTCGATGAAGTTCTGCGAGAGGCTCCTGGACGCGGGGGTAGTCGCGACCCCCGGAGTCGGCTTCGGGGAGTACGGCGAAGGATACGTCAGGTTCTCTGTGACCCAGCCGAAGGAGAAGATAGAAGAGGCATGCGAGAGGATGGAGAAGGTTCTCTGAGCCCTCAATTCTCCGTTCCATACTTCGTCCCTTAGGCGGATCAGGAGCGGCTTGGGTTATGCGGGAAAAGAATTTAAATAATCGTTGACTCCGTATTTTCCTTCGGGAAGGGACACTTTTGAAGTACGACGTGGTGATCGTCGGAGCGGGGCCGGCCGGAATCTTCTCAGCCCTGGAGTTATCCCGCAGGACAGACATGAACATACTGATGCTCGAGAAGGGATCAGACATCGATAAGCGGAAATGCCCGGCCAGCAGGGGCCTAGGATGCATCAACTGCGTCCCTTGCAGGCTGCTCTCCGGATGGGGAGGGGCCGGGGCGTTCAGCGACGGGAAATTAACCCTCTCGACGGATGTGGGGGGGTGGCTCGACGAGTACCTCGGGAAGGAGGCGCTCTCTGAGCTCTTGGAATATGTGGATAGGACCTACGCTGAGTATGCGGACTCCCCAGCCGTCTATGGATACGACATCGACGAGGTTGAGAGAATAGAGAAGAAGGCCTCCCTAGCCGGGCTGAAGCTGATCAAGCAGAAGATCCGGCATCTAGGAACAGACAAGTGCAGGGAGGTCCTCCAGAAGATGCGGAGGGACATCAATGGCCGAGTCGAGGTTAAGACGGACACGGAAGTCAAGAACCTCTTGGTCAAGGACGGAAGGGTGGTCGGGGTTAAAACCGTTAACGGTGAGAGATTTCTGGGCAAATACGTGATCGTCGCTCCTGGGAGGGTCGGGGCGGAGTGGCTGAAGTGCGAGGCCCAGGCCTTAGGCCTGAAGACCCTGAATAACCCCGTTGATGTCGGGGTCAGGGTTGAGACGCTCGCATCCGTAATGGAGTGCCTAACCGACGTCCTCTATGAGCCTAAGTTCATATACTACTCCCGGGCATTCGACGATAGGGTGAGAACATTCTGCGTAGCCCCGTACGGAGAGGTCATAACCGAGTCATACGGCGGCGTAATAAGCGTCAACGGGCAGAGCTACGCGAACAGGAAGACGGAGAACACAAACTTCGCTATCCTCGTCAGCACATCCTTCACGTACCCATTCAGGGAGCCGATAGCCTATGGTGAGTACCTCGCGAGGCTCGCGAACCTTCTAAGCGGCTCCGTCATAATCCAGAGGCTCGGAGACCTGATCATCGGAAGAAGATCAACTGAGGAGAGGATCAAGAGAAGCGTGGTGAGGCCTACGCTTAAGACTGCAACCCCAGGTGACCTCAGCTTCGTCCTGCCCTACCGATACTTGACGGATATCCGTGAGATGCTCCAGGCTCTGGACAAGGTTGCGCCCGGGATCTACAGCAAGCACACCCTCCTCTACGGGATTGAGGTGAAGTTCTACTCCTCGAGGCTTGAGCTCACCAGGAGCCTCGAGACCAAGATCAAGAACCTCTTCACGATAGGGGATGGGGCAGGCGTTACGCGTGGGCTGATCCAGGCAAGCGCGAGCGGAGTGATAGCGGCGAGGGAGATAATGCAGAGGGAGCCCAAGAGCATAATCAGGGGCTGAGAGAGGCGGCTGAAACGCTCCCCGCGATCGAGGTGAGCATGCCCGTTCAGCCTCTCCGCGCTGAAATAATATTATTTATGCGGCTTCTAATCTAAATTGGGGTTGCAGCCTAAGAGAATTTGAAGGGTGACCGGAGATACCATTCTCTGTTGGGATAGTTGGGAAGCCGAACGTTGGGAAGTCCACTTTCTTCAGCGCGGCCACCCTGGCCACCGTCGAGATTGCGAGTTACCCATTCACCACGGTGAAGCCTAACCTCGGAGTCGGCTACATAAGGAAGAACTGCGTATGCAGGGAGCTCGGGGTCAAGGATAACCCAGTCAACTCGATCTGCATAGATGGGGTCAGGCTTATACCGGTTGAGCTGATCGACACCGCCGGGCTGGTCCCGGATGCATGGCGGGGGAGGGGGCTGGGAAACCAGTTTCTGGATGAGATAAGGAGGGCGGACGCGTTGATCCACATAGTCGACGCCTCGGGATCCACGGATTTGGAGGGGAGAATCCTGAAGCCGGGGGAGCATGACCCCGTCGAGGACGTCAAGTTCCTGGAGAGGGAGATCACGATGTGGATGGCTCAGATCATAAAGAGGGACTGGCAGAGAATCGTGAGGACGGCTGAGTCCCGCAGGGCGGATCTCATCTCCCTCCTGGAGAGCAGGCTCAGCGGCTTAGCTGTGAGGAGGAGGCAGATCATAGAGGCCATCAGGAGGGCTGAGCTGAGCGCTGAGAGGCCGGCAACATGGAGCGAGGGGGACTTCCTCATGTTTGTTGATACGCTTAGGAGGATCTCTAAGCCAATGCTCATAGCAGCGAATAAGATAGACATCCCGGCTGCTGAGGAGAACCTGGAGAGGCTCAGGGAGTCCGGCTGCCTCGTGGTGCCCTGCAGCGCAGAGGCAGAGCTCGTCCTGAGGAGGGCCTCTGAGAAGGGGCTGATCAAGTACAGGCCTGGGGACGGCGAATTCTCAGTCCTGAAGCCTGAGGCTTTGACTGAGAGGCAGATGAGGGCCCTTGAGCTCATAAGGGAGAGGGTGCTCCGTAGGTTCGGGACGACTGGGGTGCAGGAGGCGATCAACGCCGCTTTCTTCAATCTCCTAAGCATGATAGTCGTCTATACAGTTGAGGATCCGGAGAAGCTCACAGATCACAGCGGCAGGGTTCTCCCAGACGCGAGGCTCGTTCCCAGCGGCACAACGGCCCGGGAGCTAGCCTACAGGATACACACGGAGCTTGGGGAGAGCTTCATATACGCGGTTGACTGCAGAAGCAAGGTTAGGAGGGGCGAGGACTACGTCCTCAAGGATGGGGATGTCATCTCCAGGAGGGCGTAACCACTCTGGATGGATGCTCCCTCAGAAGTCGAGGGGTCACTCATCTACCGGCCGAATCTCCTCTTCCTCTTCTGGTATGTCCTTATGGCCCTGAGGAGGTCTATGCGTCTGAACTCCGGCCAGTAGACATCCATGAAGCAGAGCTCGCTGTATGCTGATTGGTAGAGGAGGAACCCGCTCAGCCTCTCCTCCCCGGATGTCCTAATGATGAGGTCTGGATCCTGCTTTGGTAGGTGTGAGGTATATAAGTTATCCTCGAAGAGATTCTCGTCTATATCCTCGATTGAGAGCTCCCCTTTGATTATCTTTCTCGCTATCTTCCTCGCAGCGTCAATTATCTCGGCTCTCCCGCCGTATGCGATGGCGAAGTTGAGGAAGTGCTTGTCATAGTCCTTCGTCTCCTCCTCCACCTTCTTTATGACGTTCTGAAGCCTCTCGGGAAGCAGGTTCAGCCTCCCAATCGCCTTTATCCTGACCTTATGCTTGTGGACTTCCCCGCTTTCCATTATCTTATGAAACCTCTCCTCGAAGAGCTTCATAAGCTCCTCAACCTCCTCCCTCGGCCTCTTGAAGTTCTCGGTTGAGAATACGTAAAGCGTGACGCTTCTGACGCCTAAGTCCAGACACCACTTAAGCATCTCCTCGGTCTTGTCAGCGCCGTAATGGTAACCGAGATGCGGATCTAATGAGCGATTCAAAGCCCATCTCCTGTTCCCATCGAGGATTATCCCTATGTGCTCCGGCTTCGGGTTGTTCTTCACCTGATGCCAGAGCCACTTCTCGTATACGCGGTAGACGCCCAGTATGGACAGCAGAGACCTCAACATCAGCAGATTGCCCCTCCCCCGCGTCCATCCCTGACGCAGCGGCAGCAGCGGCTCCTCGGCAAGTATGAGACCGCCCAGATTAATATGTTACTCAATTTCGGCCTAATCCTCGAAGCGGCTTCCATTACCTCCGTCTGAATTACCCGGTCTCCGATGCCCGCAGCCATGTTAGTCACGTAACACAGAGAGGCATAGCAGACTCCCAGCTCACGGGCGAGGACGGCTTCAGGCATAGCCGTCATCCCGACGACGTCGCATCCAAGCCTCCTGAGCATACGGATCTCCGCCCTCGTCTCGTCCCTCGGCCCCTCCATGCATGCGTAGACTCCCCTCTCATGTATGGGCTCCGCCTCCTTCCCAGCCGCTCTGATCAGGGCTCCGCGGAGCTCTGGGCAGTATGGCTCCGTGAAGTCAACGTGGATGACGCTTGAGTCCTCGAAGAATGTGAGGGGCCGCTGCTTCGTGAAGTCTATCAAGTCATCCGGGACGATTATGTCCCCAACCTTGAGGCTTGGTTTCACGGCTCCGACAGCGTTCATGGCGAAGATCCTCCTCACCCCTATGCTGTAGAGGCCGTAGATGTTCGCTCGGTAATTTATCCTGTGAGGTGGAAGCTCATGCTTGTATCCGTGCCTCGGCAGAAACGCTGCCCTCCGCCCCCCAAGCTCCCCCAGAGTTATGGGCGGAGGACTACCATACGGCGTTCTAACATGGATTCTCTGAGGTGACTCCATCAATGTCTCCAGTCCGGATCCCCCTATCACGGCGACATCGACGAGCTTAGGATGATTCCTCATCTCTGCCGTTCCCCCCTTCGTCCTCCCCTTCTACCACCGTCTCCCTCTCGAAGAACTTCCGGTATTTCCTGCTGAGTATATGGGTTGTGAGCCCAGAGGCCACGATAACCGCTATCCCAGTTATTATCGAGAGGACGAGGCTGTCCGGGGGGAGGGCGGGATTAATTATTATCTGGGAGATCTCATTGAGGATCATCCATAACCATGCGAAGACGGCTACTAGAGCCGCGGTCCGCCAGAAATGCGGATCCCTCTCCAACAAGTAAGCGACGGATCTCCCCAGGAAGATCGTGCAGAGCCCGATGACGGCGAGGGTCATAGACTTATTTATAAACCAGCCGACCACGAGTGGGAAGGCCTTCATAAACTCATCTATATTCAGGGGGATCCTGAAGCTTATCCCGAAGCTGGCTGAGACGAATGACCACGCCTGATAGAACCCTATGGCCACGAGTATGAACCCGAAGGTGGATGAGAAGCCCACAACGAGGTCCGAGATCGAGTAGCGGTATGGACGTGAGAGGAAGGCTGAGATCTTCCGGTCGATCCCGTATCCTTTACCGAGCAGGTAGCTGCCCAGGATTATGAGGCCTACTATCGCCGTCCAGACGTATATGTCGAAGCTGATGAAGACTTGGAGGAGGACGAGGATGCCGAGCGATATCAGCAGTACGCCGGGCAGCCCCAAGGCGATTCTGGAGTATCGGGGATCCTCGATGAGCATCTTCCAGTACTTGGAGAATAGGGCCGCCGTCTCCTCTATCGATTCGCTGTGCTTAACGATTACTCTTCGGACTGAGGTGACTGGAACCCTGCTCTGGACGAGGGGCATTATATCCTCATCTGAGAAACCATCCGTGACGAGGATCAGGCTGTCGGC
>LUCF01000090.1 GCA_001593845.1 Candidatus Bathyarchaeota archaeon B63
CATCGGCGCCCTCCGCAGGCTTCCTCTGAGGCTCCGCAGGCTCTTCATCCAAGCCTACCAGTCGTATCTCTTCAATAGGTTCCTCAGCGAGAGGATGAAGAGGGAAATCCCCTTAACCCGCATCCAGATCGGGGATTACCTAATGAGCATCGGAGAGGAGGGACTCCCAACCGGGCGCTTCCTAGAGGTGGAAGAGAACAATCCGCATTGGGCCTCATCTATGCTGAGGGAGGGAAAGGCAGCATTGGCCCTTCCACTCGTCGGGTTCGATCAGAAACTCTCAGGTGGTCTTCAAGGGGAGATCGAGAGAGAAATCCTGGAGAAGGAGGGAATCCAGCCTCGGGACTTTAAGGTAGAGAAGATGCTTGAGGCGAGTGTGCGCGGCGGCTTGAGGAGGGCGCTGGCCCCCGTCATGAACTTTAAGTTCGTAACCATGCCCGGCGACGAAGGCTCAGTAGCCAAGTTCAGCTTTATGCTTCATAGAGGCACATACGCAACAGTCGTTATGAGGGAGTTCTTGAAGCCAAGCGACCCTGCGGAGCAGGGATTCTAACCCTTAAAGTGACCAAACCATTTCGGGAGGGAAAGACTAAAAGCCGCAGCTTAACTTACTGGCTAAAGGGGTGATCTGGATGCCTAGGGGTTCTCTCTTAACCAGGGATGGAACAATCCTCGTCGTGATAGACGTTCAAGAGAAGCTCTTCGCGAAGGTGAAGGAGAGGGAGAAGATCGCCAGTAACATCTGCAGGCTGATCCGGTTCGCAGGGCTCTTGGGGGTACCAGTCATGATGACCGAGCAGTACCCCAAGGGTTTGGGGCCCACAATCCCGGAGATCAGAAAGCTCACATCCGAGATCAGGCCGGTTGAGAAGGTGGAGTTCAGCTGCTTGGCCTCCCAAGAATTCCGGAGGAGACTCGATGAGGCTGAGGCTAGAAACCTCATCTTGACGGGTATAGAGGCGCATATATGCGTCGCCCAGACGGCCATTGAGGCTCTGGCCGATGGGTATAGGGTCTACGTTGTGCAGGACGCGGTCTCTTCACGCAAGCTGGAGGACAAGGATGGAGAGGATGAGGGGCGAGGGAGCCGTGATAGTTACGACTGAGATGCTTATGTACGAGCTCATGAGGAAGGCTGGAACCCCAGAGTTCAAGAGGATGCTCGAGCTTGTAAAGTAGTGGTCAGAAGCAGCTCCAGTACTTGCTCATTATGTCCTTTAGGCCGTCGACTATTCTCTTAACCCTCTCTATGTTCCGCCATGGATCGGGGAGGGGCTTAAAGAAGTCTTCTATCTCCTCAGGCGGGGAGTCAGGCTTGATCAGGCCTAGAGCCAGAGCGTACCAGCAGTATGGCAGGACCTCGATGTTGTATCCGCTTCCGATGAGGAGAATCGCCCTTCCCCCGCACACATCCTCAGAGACCGAGTTTATGACGCGTGAGATCTCGAAGAATCCACGTGCGGTCAGCCCGAGGCTTCCAAGGTGATCCGCGAAATGCGCGTCGCTTCCCCCATTGGCTATGATCATGTCAGGTCTAAATTCCCTGGCCAGGGGAGGGAAGACCTCATTCAGGGCATACATGTACGCCTTTTCACCCGTCCTCATGGGGAGCGGAACGTTAACATTCAGCCCCTCACCCGCGCCTGAGCCGACCTCGTGGAGGAAGCCCCTGCCCGGATAGATCGTCCTGGGGTCCTGATGGAGCGAGATGAAGAGAACATCTCCGTCTGAATAGAATATGTCGCTGGTTCCGTTCCCGAAATGGACATCATAATCCAGTATGAGGACACGTTTGACGAGGCGGAGTCTGCGGAGCCTATTAACGAGTATGGCGATGTCATTGAAGAGGCAGAACCCGCCTCCGTAGCCTACCCCGGCGTGGTGGAACCCGCCTCCGAGGGCAACGGCCTTCTCAGCCTCTCCATGTATGACGCGTCTCCCAGCATCGATGACCCCTCCGATTATGTATAATGCCCCCTCCAGGATGCGTTTAGAGACTGGTGTGTCAACATCGTAGTATCCGCCCTTCTCAGCCAGCTCGTAGATGTGGTTGATGTACCGTTCCGTGTGCACCTCCAGGAGATCCTCTCTGCCCGCCGGCTTCGGCTCTACGAAGAGGACATCCCTTGATCTTGAAAGTCCCTTCTGATCGAAGAAGGCCTTAGCCTTTACGAACCTGTCCCCTCTGAAGGGATGATTAACCCCTAAGTCGTACTGCTGAAACTTCTCATGGTAGGTTATACAGGCCCGCAACTGGATTTCTACACCGGTTTTCCGTGTTTATCCATGGATGATTGAGTACTGATGAACCGGATAATTTAATGTTTTCCGGAGCCCGTGTTCAGGCCTCTTTTCCTTCCTCTTTAAGTGGCTTGAATCGATCGCATGCCTCGTCGTCTAAGTAGCGGAATATCCCCTTCAATCGGCATCGAACCAGCGTTGGCGTGGGGTCCTCAGCGAAGAGGCATTCTCCGCAGGTCGGCATAAGGAGAAAAAGGGCTCGGTGGACATATGAACTTTTTGCATGGCTACATAAAGGAGGATCAACCGGGCCTTGCGGGTTCCGCCGTGGGAAACGAATAAAAAATGGGAGAACGAGGTGCCTAGTGATATAAGAGTTTCTCCTCGTATCTTCTGAGATGCTCGGTTGCCTTCTGGGTGTCCATGAAGAGGGCGTCAACCCTCTCGACATCTTCGAGGGTCACGGAGTCATGCTTCTGAATCTTCGCGTTCTGAGCCGCGAGGCTGAGTAGCTGCACAGCGTATCTAAGCGAGGTCTCCGCCCCTATCTTAGTCAGCTTCTCAAGGGCGTCATTCTCTATGGTTACCTTCTCTTCCCTCGCCCTGATCCTCAGTATCTCCATTATGCTCTCCGCATCATACTCGTGAGTCGCTATTATGACCGAACGGTCTATCAGGTCCAAGGGGAACCCCATGGGGCTCTTGACGTCCGTTCCCCGGATCGTGGTGATCCCCCTGTTCGTCGCCAGGATTATTATGGGTACGAGTTCGCTCTCCAAGGCTCTGCCGAGGAAGCTGAACGCCTCTAGATCGAGTAGGTGGCTGTCATCGATGAAGAGCACGCCTGGATGGATGAATGCTTTCCCCTCATCGACGAGCTTCTTGACTGACTCGTCTACGGCTGCCCTGATCTCAGGATCTATCTCTTTGGTCTCTGAGCCGCCCATCAGAAGCGAGAATAGCCCGCCCCCGAGGCGACGTTGAGCATGAATCTCATCCATATCGTTCAGCGTCAGAGTATAAACGAACTCCTTCTCCTTTAGGACGTCCCCGTCGGGCCTCGGAACCTTCTGTCGTGTATCAACATCATAGGTCTTCCCCTTCGCGCTCTCGATGCTTAAGCCGAGGTTCGCGACTCTCCCGGTCTCAGCGTCTATCTGTATCACGCTTCCCTCCGTTACTCCGAGCTGTATTATCTGCTGGGCGATGGATGCCCCAGCCTCTATGGTCTTCTCCTGCTTCGTCGTCTTGAGGGTCAACCTGACGCTTTCCGGGACCTTCTGGTACGGATTGTATGGGTGGGGCGCCGTCCTTATATCGACCCCCACAACCTCCCCCTCGTAGACCTTCCTCATCTCATGGATCTCGACTCCTATGCATTTCCTGATAGCCTCGATCAGGACCTCCGTCTTCTTCTTCTCGCTGCTGTAGATCTCGCTTCCGCTCATCTGGATGAATGGGACGTTTGGGCCTAGCTCACGTGAGATCGCGACCGCTATCGCCGTCTTGCCCGTGCCGGGAGGGCCGGCTAAGATGACGGTCTTCCCGCTCATCTTACCCTCCTTTATCATCTGAACCACTAGACCCGCGGCCTCGCGTGCCTTCTCCTGGCCGACCATGCCATCCTTAACCTTGACGGCCTTCATATTCTCGTCTAGCCCCAGTCCCTTGATGTGGGTGTGAGCTCCTATCCTCTCGAATCTCGTGGCGCGTCCAGGGATCTCGCGTATCTCAGCCATCAACCGTTCCCCCAGTAACCGTTATAAAAAAGATGAAGAGAGGAGAAAAATTAAGATTACTGAAATAATATGGGAAAGGCCGGTCTCTCCCTCAATAATTAGGGAGAAGGGATGGCCTTGTAGAAGCATTTTATGATTACGAGCCTTTTATTCACAGGCCCTCTGCCTTCAATGCTTATACCTGCTCCAAACTAGTTCTGCACATAACCGACATCATTTTTAGGCCTGAGTATAACATATACGATAATCTTATTTTGTCTGATTTGGACTTCATGATCGCGGAGAGGTCTTAGAGAACCGAAGGAAGCCTTATGAGCAGGAGACTCGGTGGCCTTCTAGGTCGGATCGACGCCTGGTTCCGGCTGATCTTAAGGATCCTCACCGTCACCCTAGCCCTCATGCTTCTGGCCCTTTATGTCTCTGCCTTACCCTTAGGGCTTGAGCTCTTCTTCTTTGAGGACCTTTCGGATAGATACTCGCCCGATTACGCGGTCACCCTATCCCTGTTCAGCCTACAGTTAAGGCTGAGCCTCGGCTTCATCTTCGCATCCTGCCTACTGGTCTATGCTTTGTGCTTCCTCGTAACCTGGCTGAGGGGCGGCCTCCGGGAGGGGCTGGCCGGGCTTCCCAGCGGGACAGAGGTCTTCTATATGGGGAGGTTTCTCTTCGCCTTTCCCCTCCTTTCGAGCCTGACCTACGTCTTGGTGGTCGCTGTTCATATCATCGAGGAGTCATATGGGATACCGGTTGGTAGGCCTCCTTGATGCTTTATTAGCTTTTCTCGAATTGTCCGTATCGCCTTTGACAGAGGAGATTATCTTCAGAATCCTCCCAATAGGCGTCTTCTTTATGACCCGTGCCCTCATACTCGAGAGACGGCGGGCCTCAGCCTCCTGGAGGAGCTATCTACGGACCTCCTTTCTGGCTGTTCTGTCACCTGACGATGCGAAGAGGAGACTTGGCATAGGAAGCGTTAAGGACTCAGGTTTCTGGAGGAGCATAGGCAGAGGCGAATGGGTGATGATCCTGTTCACTTCTTCACTCTTCGCCGCCTCCCATTACCCCCTCACCAGCACATGGGAAGCAGGTAAGGTCGCTTCAACCTTCATCCAGGGCTTCGTCATGGGTTTATCCTACATAATCTATGGGGCTCAAGCGCCGATCCTCCTGCATTGGTTCTTCAATTATTGTCTATACGCCTACACGCTGGGCCCAATAGTGCATCCGGAATTAAGCATCCTAAGGGCCTTGAATGATGGATTGACGCTGGCCCTCGGGATCCTCAGCCTCCTCACGCTCGCGTACCTTGGAGCGTCGAGGCTCCTGAAGGCGGCCCATCTTTCCCGGAGGGCCCTCAACGCAAGAAGGGGCATCAGGAAGACCCGCACATGCGGTAGCATGGAGCATGAGATCTAAGTCGAAAAATGATGAATGTAGGGTTTCATAATCCCCTTAGTGCGGAAATGAAGCCTTAAATAAACCTTAAATAGTAGGAGATTAGATGAGTTATAAATTGCGGTTGTGGTGTTGATGACCCGCCAATTTCCCGCTCGAGATGGACTTCTCTCAAGAAGACCCTGATCTACAGGGCAGTTGTCGACCCAATGGCGTTTCTGATAACATATCTCCTGACCGGGGAATTTTTCGGCTCTGTCACCGCTGTGATACTGATAGAGGCCTTCTCAAGCATCTTCTACTATCTGCTTGACAGGATACTCTGACATGGGCATGCAAAAGCGTGAATGCTCAGAATCTCCGTTTAGTTGGGGTTATTCCTGAAGTCCAAGATGACCCCGAGGGACTGAAGCCTCTCACCCAGGGGATCTAGAAGCCTCTGGTATGCCGCCTCAGCCTCCGTCCACTTGTATCGATCCGTGATCAGATCTTTAACGTTTACGATCCCCGCGGATAGAAGCTTGAAGAAGAGCTGGATGTTCCTCTTCCAAGTCCAGGGATTGTAGGGGGTCTCATGAGAAGGGTGGCTTGAGCTGTGGGCTCCTATAATTATTCTGCTCGGCCAGTTCACTAAGTCATGAAAGTCAAGCTCAGTCAGTCCCCTCGGAGAGCTCAGTATAATCAGCCTCCCCTGCCGCTTGGTGAGGCTCAGCTCCCACGGGATGACCTTCGGGTTACCCGTCACCTCGAAGACTACATCCCCACCTCTGCCCCCGGTGAGCTCCCTGACTCTCTCCTCAGCGTCTTCCTCCCTTGGGTTTATCGAGTATGTTGCTCCCAGCTTCCTGGCTATCTCGAGCCTCCTCTGTGAGAGATCGATGGCGATGATGGGGTATCCCCCGCAGAGCCTGCTGAACTGGCATGCCAACTGGCCCAGTATCCCCACCCCAACGACTATGACTGATTCCCCGAGCTTTATGTTGGCCAGTCTGACGGAGTTCATAACGATCGCTGAAAGGGTTCCGAAGGTCGCCTCCTCATCCGAGACATCATCCGGGACCTTCACGGCATGGTCTTCTCTGACGATGGCGTACTCCGCATGGGGGGCTGTGCTTGAAACCCTGTCTCCGACCTTGATCTCCTGGACGTCTGGGCCGATCTCCTCGACTACGCCGCAATTCGAGTATCCGGGAACCACCGGGTACTTGGTTATGTTATTCCAGACTGAGCCCTTCGGGTAATCCCCGCTGAGGATCGTCAGCTCCGTTCCGGTGCTTATCA
>LUCF01000091.1 GCA_001593845.1 Candidatus Bathyarchaeota archaeon B63
AAAGGGGCTTAATGCAGGCTTCGAGATGCCGAGGGAGAAAGGCCGTAGAACAGTCTATGCTGAGAATTACGGCTGCGCCGCTAACAAGTTTGATTTAGGAGTGATGCTCGGCCGATTGAAGGCTGACGGGTACGGACTCTCCAGCGACCCAGAAGAGAGCGACGTGATCCTCATCAATACTTGTGGAGTAAAGAAGCCGACCGAGGACCGGGTGATCGAGAGGATACGCCGCCTAAGCCGACTTCGCAAGCCGCTCATCATATCCGGATGCTTACCCCGGATCAATCCTGAGGCGATACGGAGAGCAGCGCCGAACTTCGCTGCTATGCTGGATCCCAGAAGCGTCAACAGGATAACGAGGGCCATAGAGTACGCCTTGAGCGGCGGGAGGAACATGATATTCTTCTCCGACGCTCCTCCCCAGAAATTGAGGGAGCCCACGTTGAGGCTCAGCGGGGTCATAGAGATCATAGCGATCTCCGAGGGGTGTCTTGGGGAATGCGCATACTGCTGTGTGAGGTTTGCTAGGGGCAGGCTCCATTCTTACCCAATTGGTGAAGTAGTCGAGAGGGTGAGGAGGGCGGTCTCAGAGGGAGTGAAGGAAGTATGGTTAACCTCCCAGGACACCGGCGCCTACGGGATGGATGCCGATACGAGCCTTGCCGAGCTGCTTGATGAGTGCATCAGGATTCCAGGCAAGTTTATGATCAGGGTGGGCATGATGAACCCGAATCACGCTCGGGCTATCCTCCCCGAGCTCATCGAAGCCTTCAAGAATGAGAAGATATTCAATTTTCTCCACATGCCCGTGCAGAGCGGGGATGATGATGTGTTAAGGAGGATGAACAGGAAGTACACTGTGGAGGAGTTCAAGGAAGCCGTCGAGGAGTTCAGGAGGGAGATACCGGACTTGACGCTCTCGACGGATGTTATCTGCGGCTTTCCAGGGGAGGACCCCGAAGCATTCGAGAATACTATCCGGCTGATAAGGGATGTTAAGCCTGACATCGTGAATATATCGAGGTTCTTCCCTAGGCCCGGGACGCCCGCCGAGAGGATGGAACAGCTCGACAGGGACGTGATCAAGAGACGGAGTAGGAGGATCTCTGAAGTCACAAGGGCGATCTCGCTTGAAAGGAACAGGAGATGGCTGGGCTGGGAGGGAGAGGTCCTTATAGATGAAAAAGGCAGGGGAACCTCTTGGATAGGGAGAAACTTCGCTTATAAGCCGATAGTTTTGAGGAGGGGGGGTGAATTGATGGGCAGATTCCTAAACGTCAGAGTCGTCAAGGCGTTCCCCACTTATCTGGAGGCGGAGATTCTGGGTGACGGAGGACCGTTTCCTTAATGGGCTTCGAGGTGGATCGTATCTCTCCTAGCCGATCAGCCAGTCTTTATGTTTAAAAGGGCAACCGTCCATAATCTTACTGACAGCTCGGTTAGTCGAATGCTATGGTGAGTCGGCACATGAATGAAGATGACATCTCCGTAACGTATCAGCCCGTCAGGGAGATCGTTATCCTACAGAAGAATCGTTTCAGCTCACCTGATGAGCTCGCCCGCTTCGCCTCGATCATCGCCGGCGGGAAGCCTTCAGGCCTCTACTGGGCTGAGGGAGTCGCATTCCTCTATTTTCTGCTCCCATCCTCCACTGAGACCGCCGCTAAGGCCTTAGTCGAGGATGGGAAGATTTACTGGACGATGGTTGGTTACGCGCTCATGGAGAAGTACAAGCCGGTGATCGAGACAAGGGAGAAGATAATCGTCCCAGTCGTTGATATGTCATCAAACTCATGCCTCAGAAAGGCGGCTGAGTGGCTGAGGCAGCAAGAAAGATGATGTGGGCCCTCCAGCATAGGTTCGGGTTAAATAGAAATTTAAGAGATGTCACAGAAGACTAGGGGTATGAAGGTCGGGATCCTAACACGCAACGAAGAATCATGGTGTTCCATGCAGCTGAAAGGTTCTCTCATCAAGTATGGGGCATCTCCGATCTGCTTCCGCTTCCGCGATCTGGTCGCCAAGGTCGGGTTTAAACCGGAATTCTCGATGGGCGAGACTGATGTCCTAGCGGATCTAAGGGCCATAATAGTCCGGCCGATAGGCAGGGGGTCACTCGAAGAGATAATCTTCAGGATGGATCTGCTTCACAGGCTTAAGAGGCTCGGCATGTACATCTTGAACCCTCCATCCGCGATTGAACGTTCAGCCGATAAGTACTACGCATTATCATTGCTGGAGGAGGAGGGCCTCCCAGTCCCCAGAACGGTCGTGGCTGAGAGCGCCGAGCCGCCTTCTCTGAGCTGGGCGGGGATGTCATCGTTAAGCCGATCTTCGGATCTCGAGGGATAGGCTCCACGAGGATCTCTGATATCAACGTGGCTGAGAGGATATTCCGAGCTCTCGACTTTAATCATCAGATAATCTATATACAGGAGTTCATCCAGCATGGATGTTTTGACCTCCGACTTCTCGTGTTGGGGGGACGGGTCTTGGCCTCGATGAAGAGGATAGGCACATCATGGAAGACGAACATAAGCCAGGGAGCCAAGCCTGTGCCCTACACCCCAACCCGCAGGATTAAGGACCTCGCAGTTAAGGCCGCTGAGGTCTTAGGATGCGAATTAGCTGGGGTTGACATCCTGCAGACGGAGAAGGGACCAATTCTGATAGAGCTTAACAGCCAACCTGGCTGGAGGGGACTGCAGACGGTAACGGAGATAAGCATCGCGGACGAGATTGCTAAGTATGTCATCTCCAGAGCGGGGGAACCGAAGGGTAACGAATGAAGAATAGAACATGCATAATCTTGGCCGGTGGATCCGCGGAGAGGTTTGGACGTGACAAGGGACTTTTGGAGCTCGGCGGGAGACCGCTCGTTCTACATGTCTTCGAGAGGGTCAGGGAACTCGTGGATGAGGTCATAGCAGTCGTGGGATCCGAAGAGCAGAAGACTGAATACTCAAGCGTCTTTCCTCAGGGGGTTAAAATTCATGTTGACATTAAAGATGGAGAATCCCCCCTCATCGGGGCGCTGACGGGCCTCGCCCGAGCTAGCGGCTCATACTCCCTGCTGCTGCCCTGTGACGCCCCCTTCATATCAACGGAAGTGATCGATCTATTATTCGAGGCTTCCATAGGGGTTGACGCGTCTATCCCGAGATGGCCGAACGGATACATCGAACCGCTCCAAGCCGTCTATCGGACAAGAACGGCCCTCTCAGCCGCTGAAGAGGCGGTCGATAGGGGCGAGCTGAGAATGCGGTCGATGATCTCCCGGCTTCGCCGGGTCAGGTACTTCTCAACGATGGTGCTCAGGGAACTCGACCCAGACCTCCTGACCTTCTTCAACGTGAATACAATCATGGATCTGAAGAGGGCTGAGGCGCTAATGAGGGCGAGGAGAAGCCGTTAACCGCATCCTTACACGCCATCAAATGAAGAGGGCCTTCTCCCTCGGCCATATGAGCTCCCGTGCGGAGGCTTCCTCAGCCCTCTCGTATGGGTATCCCCTGATTATCGCCGCTGGCACTCCCTCATCCGCCTGCCCGATTACGAGCTCAGCCGCTGAGCAGAGCTCATCAGCGATGGCTGTCTGCTTGATCCTCAGCGTATAGCCGAATAGGTCGGTCTCGTCTCTTCTATCCCGGATCGGCTTAATCCCAGCGACCCCGATGGCGACGTTTATCTCGCCCCTCCTAAGGGCCCGCCCATGAGTATCCGAGATTATCACGGCGACATCATTCCCCGTGAGCTCCCTTATCCGCCGGCGTATCCTCTGCGCCGATGCATCTGGATCCTCAGGCAGGGGTGCGACGTTCCTCTCACCTGGAACGTTTGACTTGTCCACACCGGCATTCGCGCAGATGAATCCGTGCTTCGTCTCAGATATTATGTGGCCTCCGCCCATTCTAACTATGGACCTGGATTCTCTCAAGATGACCTCAATCAACGCTGGGTCCCTATTATGCTCTGACGCTAGGGTCCTAGCAAACTCGGATGGGGACACCTCATCGAGGTTTATCACGTTCCCCTCAGCCCTTGAGACTATGATGTGCGTCACGATGAGGATATCCCCGTCCTGCAGGGGGGCGCCCTGCTCATCAGCCGCCTTGCAGATCAGGCCTCCCAGATCGTCACCCTCCTTTATGACCGGCAGATTAAGGATCGGGATTATCTTGATTACGCGCATATCGGCTGCCCCCACGATGGCTTCTATCTTCATTATGGAGGATGCTTTTATTCTTGACCCCGCTCTGAGGCTTCGGGAGAGCGCCTCCAAAAAAAGATATGCATGATCATCCGAGATGGAGAGTTATACGACGTATCTGTAAGTCACGTATATCCCGGCCGTGGGGCTCTTCCTGATGATCTTGATGATGTCGCCTGGCTTAGCCCCTATGAGGAAGATCGCTGGGTCGGATCTTCTTATATGTGGAAGCTGATATGGGCTGATGTGATGCTTCTTCAGCAGCTCCTCAGCCTCCTCCTTGCTGAGAATCTCATGTTTCGGGACCAGATCATGCTTGAAGATGTTGAATGAGGGGATCTTGGAGATCTCTATGATCTCGATATCCTTTGATCTCGCCTCCTTCTTCGCCGAGTAGGAGAAGCCGGTTCCGATCAGGATTCCTCCGTCATATCCCTCCTTGATTATCTTCTCCCTCATCTTTCTAACCTGCCTCACCCCAACCTTTCCTGAGATCAGCTGAGACTCCTGGATTATCCTTAGGAGAAGCCTTTTTCCATCCCGCTTCGTTATGATGCTGAGGTCCTTATAGTATTTCTCCTGGGTCTCCGACTCTATCTGGTACCCCCTGAAGTTGAGTAGGAGATTAACCTTCTTCTCCAGCATGTCTGTCTCTTCATCTTTTCTCTTCGACGTGTCTTATCCCTCATTGAAGGGGCTCTATTAACGAAACGTTAATGGACGGTATATAAACCTTTCACGCCCGCCAGGCCACATTAGGCGGAAGGGACATCAGGGCAGCCCTATTGAGGATATGGGCGCCCATTTATCAGCGGATGCTTAAAAAACTGTATTAACGTCTCTTCCCTCCGGATACACAAAAAATTAAAATAATGGTTTAATAGCTCTTGACTCGAGTGGTTCCCACGGGAGGATGAGGATGATGGCTCTAGAGTTGGGATCTCGCATGCTGGTCAGGGACGTCATGAGCAGCCCGGTTGTGACGGCCGCTGAGGACTCTCCGCTAAACGAGGTTGCAAAGCTTATGAAGAAGCATAACATCGGCTGCGTAATCGTAAGCGGCAACGATGGAAAGCCGGTCGGCATAATAACGGAGAGGGACATCGTAGAAAGGGTAGTAGCCGAGAACATAAAGCCGGGGGAGATCAAGGCGAAGGAGATTATGAGCACCCCGCTGGTCAAGATAGACTCTGAGAAGACGATAAGCGACGCTGCTAGGGAGATGAGCAGGCTGAATATCCGGAGGCTCGCTGTGATGTACAAGGGCGACCTCGCCGGCATAATCTCCAGCAAGGACATCCTAGCGGTTACCCCGGAGCTCATAGAGATCATTCAGGAGAAGGCTAGAATAGAGAACCAGAACATCATAGAGGAGGCTGAGAAGTCCTCATCCACCGGGTACTGTGACAACTGTGGGGAATGGTCTGACGATCTGAGGGAGGTTGAGGGGAGCTTTCTCTGCGAGGAGTGCAGGGAAATGAGGCAGGCCGAGTGATAAAGATTATTCGCTGCCCAATCTGATTATGCCTGCCGCCGTGATCCTCTTCGGGGAGCCTCCCAGTCGGTTATAGACTTATTAGCTAGAGAGTAAAGAGAATCTTGGGCAGTTCAGATGACCGTTGACTTGGTCCTCGAGAATGCTAGGGTGTATCTCCCCAAGGGGATAGTCAAGGCTGGCTTGGCGGTTGAAGGGGAAAGGA
>LUCF01000092.1:0-3317 GCA_001593845.1 Candidatus Bathyarchaeota archaeon B63
TTTTTAGTACTTTTATTGATGGAGATTGCTTCATTGACCCTGCTCCTGATGGTCCTGTTGAGGCTGCTGGGTTCTTAAGCCTTTTTGGTCTGAGGAGCATGTAGAGTTCTTGGCTGTTGTCCGTTATCTTTTCTGTTTTCCCTACTGGCAGCTTGAGGGGCTCACCATAGCCCTCCAGAAGCTTGTTTGAAGGCTCCCTCAGCGGATTATTCAGGCCTTAAGAAGGCTGAGAAGCATTGGATAATCTCTAAAGCCATCATGGACGGGGTCTATGACATCTCATAAGTCTACGAGCTTCTGGAATAGAAGGGAATAGAGGGGGGTCATGAGGCCGGGCTTAAAGGTCCGTTGATTGCTCGGTCTCCCACGACGAGCCGCTTGACGGTTCATCAGAGCGATACACAGGGGGGCTCTCCTCCGCCGCTGACTGGGCCTCTTCTGGGAACTCCGAACCCGCTTCTGTTGGCTCCTCATGCGTCTCATAGCTAACCGTCGGCGCCTCCGCCTCTTCACTTGGCTCCTCCGGGGGCTCCTCCTCCGATTTCTCCTCTGCGGCCTCCTCTTCCTCCTCAGGCTTCTCCGATGGGGCTTCAAGGGAGCTCCTTATATCGTTCAATTCGCGTCTGGTTGCCTCGAGCCCCAAGAGGATCGCCTTGTTCTCTTTTTCATAGGTCTCGTCGCTCACGTCTCCCGCGGCGTGATGAATCTCTAGGCTTGCTAGGAGCAGCTCGAGGGAGCTCAGCTGACTCTCGAGCTCCTGCGCCCTTGTAGCCATCCTATCCCTGAGCTTTCTGAGGTTATTCTCCAATTCGGAGATTGCCTTCACGAGTTCGGATTTAAGGTAGTCGTAGGTTGATTGGGAGATCTTCTTCTCCGCGAAGAGGTTATCGAGCGCCTCCCTCTTCTTCTTCGTTATCTCGAGCTCTTTATTGATCAACTCGAAGGAGTATCTCCATAAGCTCAAATCTTGACACCTTCAACCGACTTGAATCTTGTGAAAGATAACTTTTGTCAACACGTATGGATATACCTCCATAATAGTGCTTCTTCGTGGCTTGCTGCATCTTCAAGGGGGATTTGTGAACATTCTATTTAGAACGGAAAATTTATATATGTATGTACAAGTTTAGATATTGGGTAAAAAATATGATTGAAACCATACATCTCAGGAGGGGGAACATTCTTAAGCAGCTCCGCAGAAGGGCGATCAGGACTTTCATGGATCTACTGATCCTCATGAAGCTCAGAGGAGGGCCGATGAGCGGATACGATTTCATAACCCTGATCTTCAGGGAGTTTGGGTTTCTCCCGAGCTCAGGATCCATATACTCCACGCTTTATGCCCTTGAGAGGGAAGGCTTAATCGAGGGTTACTGGAACGGGAAGAAGAGGCTCTACACGTTAACGGCGAAGGGGAGAGAAGCGGCGCAGATCGCCTCCGCCTTATCCAGCAGCGTGGGGAACCTGATCCTCAGCATCTTTCATGAGAATTCAAGCTGAGCTTTTCAAGGCTTCCCCCCAACATTAATTATATAAGTTCCCTTGTAGAATAAGAACAGTCGTAAACCGGGTGCATCTCTAATGGAGAAGACGATTCCAGCCGTGAAGGTCGTCGATGTCCACAAGATCTATTACCTCAGAGGGGAGGAGGTCCACGCGCTGAGGGGAATAAATCTTGAGGTTCCCCGTGGGGAGTACCTCTCTGTGATGGGGCCTTCTGGCTCCGGGAAGACGACCCTCTTCAACATGGTCGGGGGCATAGATAGGCCGACGAAGGGGACCGTCTATATCGATGGCGTTGACCTCTCAAAGGTTCCCCCTAAATCCATGGCTTGGCTTCGATGCAGGAAGATTGGTTATATATTCCAGACCTTTAACCTCATACCGGTCTTAACCGCGCTGGAGAACGTTGCTTTGCCTATGATATTCTTAGGGGTCTCAAAGGAGGAGAGGCAGAAGAAGGCGAGTGAGCTTCTGAGGGTGGTGGGCCTGGGGGACAGGCTTGATCATAGGCCGACGGAGCTGAGCGGCGGCCAGCAGCAGAGGGTCGCGATAGCAAGGGCCCTCGCCAATGATCCGGCCATCATACTTGCCGATGAGCCTACTGGTAACCTGGATCTTAATACCGGCTTCGCGATTGTTCAGCTTCTCTACCGTTTGAAGGCTGAGCGTGGGACGACCATCATCTGCGCCACTCATGATCTGAAGATGATAGACATAAGCGATAGAGTTGTCTTCCTCAGGGATGGGATGATCGAGAACATAGAGAAGAGACGCGCTCTTACTTTAACGGCTGAGGAGTTCGAGAGCGAATAGGTTGGTGATGATGGATGGCTGAGGAGATTGAGAGTATCCAATGTCCATGCGGGAGAGTAATAGAGGACCCCGAAGACTACAAGGTGGTCTATCTGAAGCATGAATTGAGGGAGATAGACATACTCTGCCCGAATGATTCATGCTATCTCAGGGAGCTCGGATACATAAGATTCGATATAGTGGAGGGAAAGGCGAAGTTCAAGGAGGCCTCCTTCTACCCGCCGTTCGTCACTTGGAACTCGGGACGCTTAGGAGCTGAGAAGGCGGAGGTTCTCCTCAAGGATCACCTGAAGAGGATCGCGAAGAGGGTAGACTGGGAGAGGCTTGGGAGGACCGAGGAGGAAGCCGAGTAATCTTTAAATGGGATATGCTCTCATTACACTTAGCATGAGGAGTAAGTTATGGGCTCAGAGACTGAAGAGGAGCGGGGAGCTGAGGAATCATCCCCGATGGAGATCGGCTCGATAACCTTTCCAATCTCAGAGGCTTTCCGTTACTCCCTGGAGAGCATAAGGAAGAGGTTCACTAGGGCCCTGATAACGGCGATCTCTATCCTCCTCGGGATCGCCTTCTACGTGACCATCAGATCCATGAACGTCATACTTCCGAACGTCGGCCAGCAGCCGCCCCAAGCTTACCAGATAATGATGGCGATTATCGCCCTTCTTGTCTGCGGGGTTGGGATCATCAACTCGATGCTGATGTCGGTCACGGAGAGATACAAGGAGATCGGGACAATCAAGTGTTTAGGCGCGACTGACAGAAGCGTCCTACAGATATTCCTCATCGAGGCGCTGTCACTTGGGCTTCTAGGCGGGGTGATCGGCGCGTTTGCAGGGTGGCTTGCCGCAGTCGGCATATTCAGCTTCCAATTCGGCCTTGAGGGGGTCTTCCCAGCCGGCAAAATAGGCATAGTGATGATCGAGTACATGAAGTACATAGGAGAAGCGATAGGGATAGCTGTCTTCCTAAGCGTCGCGGCGGCCGCTTATCCCGCTTAC
>LUCF01000092.1:3338-6755 GCA_001593845.1 Candidatus Bathyarchaeota archaeon B63
CATCCAGCTGATGCTCTCAGATACGAGGTCTAAGCCCGCCGATCGGGCTTTGCAGCTCCGTGGTTCCCATTTTCTCCATTAATATCTAGAGATGCACTTGCGATTTTTGATGCTAGCTGCGTCTTGCTTCTATCTTTACGAGTCTTTGGGGGGCTACTACGTCGACGCCGCGCTCCGGCCGCCCATTACCATTGATGTCCATCCAGAACAGCAAGCCGTACTCGCCTGGCCTCATATTCTTGAAGGTGAATCGGCCTTCCTCGTCCACTGTGACCTCGGCGATGGGTTTCATGGGAGGAGGATCATACGCCCAGCCCCTTACAGGGATGGCCTTGAGCCTCCCGCTGATCCTTCCCCGAGCCTCGATTATGCCCTCAATATCGCTTCCCTCAGCTCTTAGGTCTGTGATCTCCAGTCCAGCCTCCCTGGCCTCAATTATGAGGTCGGAGACCCCGTCTGGAAGTTCGATTGAGACCTCCGTGTCCGCTCCCGCCCTTACCTCTACGGGCTTACCCCACATCAGTATTATGGGCCTCTCCCCCTCTGATATGACCTCATCCACGTAGACGAATGCTGTCCCAGGCATGACTGGTTCGAGTAGGAAGCCCCCAGCCTCATCAGGCTTGACCCTCTTACCCATGAATGGGGCTGCTGGGGGATCCCCATATGATGGTGGGGCATACTGCCGCTTCAGCCCCACGGTCACCCTTCCTCTACCGCGGTATCTTAATGTCCCCCTGATTCTGCCCATCTCCCTTTCGGGGTCAACGGGCTTCGAGGGCTTATGCATCGGGTTTACTAGGGAGACGGCGGCGTCCACGAGTAATCTTCCCCTGCTGGCGGTCAATGGGGAGCCCTGAGCCTCATACGTAGCATTCTCTAATCCTTCAACCTCAGAGACGAAGTATCCGAGAGCGTCATTGGCGCATGTAACCAGCGCGGGGCAGGGGACGCCTGATTTCCTCCGGAACTCTATTCCGAGATCAACCGTAGCCTCGCCTGGCACCGCAACTATACATGCATCATTGATCAGTAAGGCTTGGAGGAGGGCGGGGTAGGTCTTTCCCAGCCTCGAGCTCCACCTCTCCCTCACGGGGAGGGACGCAGCCGCCCATTTGAAGACCATCTCAACCTGACTCTCTGTCTTTATATCTCTGAGCACCCTGAGGATCCCGTCTCCTAAGGCCTCTACGAATGCCCTTTTACCCCCCACCGGTCTTCCTCTGTATACGTTTCTCCTGGTGTTCGGGTTGAGGTCCCCAGCGGCTCCCAGCAGGAACATGACGGTTACGTCTCTGTACTCGATGTCGGGGTAGAGAGTAAACATCTGCTCTACGTCTATATGCGTCTCTATCCACTTTCTCGCGTATTCAGGCCACTCGGGACCTATCTTGCCGAGCTTTCCTCCTCCCCAAGCGGTAGTAAATATATTGGGATGCGCGGGGAACGAGAAGAGAACCCCACGGGTCGCTCCTGAGCTGTCGGCTATTTTAGCCACGAAGGCCGTCGTATCAGTTTTACCGTTGACCTTGCTCCTGTTCAGGGTTAGCCATCTGGGCAGCCGCTTCACCTTGAAGCCTATGGAGGCCTCGAACATGGAGCCTATCGCCTCCTTGGCGGCTTTTACGGCTCCGTCATGGATTAGCTCCCTCACTTTAACGTCGGATATTCTGGGGTATGAGTGGTTATGGGTCGCTGCTAGGATGATGAAGTCGCTTGGAACCCCCGTCTCCTCCTCGATCCTCCGCTTTATAGCGTCGGCCGTGCTTTTTCTTAGGCCTATGATGTCCATGGAGACGATGATGACCCTCAGATCCTTAACCTGTAGGGCCAATGCCTTACAGAAGATGTTCCGGTTATAGAACTCTGTTGTCGGTATCTGCTTTCCGTATGGGAGGGTGACGGGCCAGTCTGGGGATATCGAGACTGATGAAAGCCCAGCCTTTAATGGCCCGCTTGCCTTGAACTCCGCCAGCCCGCTTAGCAGCTCATCAGGCATATGTCCATTCATACTGACACCTCGTGTCCTTAACGCATCTTTATCATCCGCTGCTGATCTGCTAATAAACGGTGCATATTTAAGTCTATCCGGTTATTCGCGGCTCATGCTTGGGAATTCAGGGGCGCCGCGGCTCTGCGTACACTAAAGACTGCCTGAAGGTGCAAAAATTGGTCTCTCCGTCATGATCGAATGCGGATTCATCGTCTCATCGCGGCTATCCGCCGGACATCACTTCGTCTCTTCTCTTCGCCCATTCGAGCAGCATGTCTTTAATCATTGAGACTGTGGTCTCGACGACCCTTTCCGGCAGCCCGGGAACGCTCGGTTCAGATGATAGGGTTATGATGTAATATTCGTCGCCGGGCCTCCTCGTCGCCACGAGCTCATTTATTGTTGAGCATTCAGATCCGGCTTCCGTGAAGGTGTATGTGAAGCTTATCTTGATCACCCTCGTCCCATCCGCCATGACGACGTCTTCGGTGTTGATGTTCTCGAATCTCTGATAGACGCCCGTTATCCCCCTAAACCTATCCAGCATGTAGGATGAGAAGAAGGGAACCTCCTTTTCATGTATCTTTATCGGCATGCTGTAGTCTCTCCTCGTGTAGACCTTGAATATCTCCCTCTCTCTCTTCTCCCGCTCCTCCTCGGGCATCCTTATCTTCTTCACGAGCGATGGAGCCGCCATCTCCGCTGCCCTTATCGCGGGCATTATCGTGGAGAGCAATGACACTAGAACAGCCACGCCTATGCCGAGGACGCCCCAGTACCACTCAAGCTTCTGCCGGACGCCGATCTGCCCAGCCGGCCCAAGCAGGGCCATAACCCGGTAGGTTCCGAGGCCGAAGTAGTAGCCTATGCCTCCGCCGATGAGGCCCATAACGGCTGACTCCGCTAAGAAGAGGCTTGCTATGTGAGCTGGGTTGAGGCCGAGCGTCGATAGGAGCCTTATCTCCTCCTCCCGTTCATGGATTAGAGTGAGCATCACGGATGCAACGTTAAGCACGACGAGTATGAATGGGACCATGAGATGCGTGAATCCCCTTATCTCAAGGACCATCCCGATGTAGTACTTTCTGACCTGGCCATCCGATATCGCCCAAGCCACGTACTCCTTATGCGCCATGTTACGGGCGAATTCATTAACGGCCTCTCCGGATTTATCCTCCAGCATCACAACGACCCTGGAGATCCCAGCCTTCTTGTGGATCTTCATCGCCGTTCTCCATGTGAAGACCGCGGTTTCCATCTCATCAGTCATCTCTAGGCCGCCTTCCGTTACTCTAAATGGGACTAATGGGAGGTTATTTGCATCCT
This sequence comes from Candidatus Bathyarchaeota archaeon B63, assembly GCA_001593845.1. Classification (GTDB taxonomy): domain Archaea; phylum Thermoproteota; class Bathyarchaeia; order Bathyarchaeales; family DTEX01; genus B63. The sequence goes on from LUCF01000092.1 coordinate 6,658, forward strand.
TCAGATTGAAGAATGAGCTGCTCAGGATCGCGACTAATGTGAAGTTGCCGATGGGCGTCTCCACGCCGGCTGAGACCCCGTAGACGGCGACCTTGTCA
>LUCF01000001.1 GCA_001593845.1 Candidatus Bathyarchaeota archaeon B63
CATCCGGTCTCAAAGTTGAGAATCAGCGATTGATAAGAGGCATGCTCTGTCCTTTTCAGAGTCATCTTTCTTGTTATTTCATTGGCTATTGGTTTTTCGTCGGCGTCAAATAGATAATTTTGGAGCGAAAAATTTTTAGGATAAACCTAAATTTTTCTATAAGTGATTCGCGTTGAGCGGAAAGTTAAGAATAACCGTGAATGAGGCCAAGTATCTAAAGTTAATTTATAGACAACAATATGAAAAGTTGTGCAAGGTTAAGACGACGCTTCTAGCGAGGTCTGTCGGGGTTCGACCAGCTACCGTGACTGAAATGCTTCAAAGGCTAGCTGAGAAGGGCTTAGTTAAGTACACGCGTTATCATGGAGTTAAACTAACAGAAAAAGGTGTTAATGAAGCCCGAAAATTGCTGAGAAAGCATAGGCTTTTAGAGGTTCTGTTCGTGAGGTTCCTTGACTATAATGTTCAGAAGGCTTGTGTTGAGGCTTCGAAACTGGACTATTATGCCTCGGAAAACCTCGTTAACACCATCTGCCGAACCTATGGACACCCAAAGAATTGCCCGTGCAATAAAGCCGTTTTCTGTGATGAAAGATGCAGAGGAGAAGCTAAGGAGGAGAGAACCTAAATGTGGGATGAAATGTTAACGGCGCTCTCAGAAACTATGAAAATCATCTTAATAGTTGCGGCTTTGATGATCTTGATTGAATATTTGGAGCTAAAATTCAAGGATAAGATTCAAGAGAAGATCACTGAAAGACCCTTAAACCAGTATGTGATCGCCTCTCTTTTGGGAGCCATACCAGGCTGTATAGACGCCTTTTTCATAATCTCCCTCTATACTCATGGCTTGGTGAGTTTCGGTGCTCTGACCGCGGTGATGCTATCAACCGCTGGGGACGAAGCCTTTATCATGCTGGCCATGATTCCAGAAACAGCCCTATTAATCTTCGCCGTCTCAGTAATAGTTGGGATGCTCGGCGGCCTTCTTGCAGACAAAATCGTTAAACTCGTTGGAATACGGACTTGTCAGCCATGTGAGATAGAGATACACGATGAGAAGCTTGACCTTAGACATTTTTTGAAGGATCACATTTACGCTCACATACTAAAGAAGCACTTACCAAAACTGTTTTTATGGATCTTTCTCACGCTCTTAATAATCGATTTTCTGATGAAACACTTTGACCTAGAGTCTATTATGTCGGGTTTACCGTTACTTTCATTGATCGTGTTCGCCGCTTTGGTTGGCCTAATACCCGAGTCGGGACCTCACCTCTTTTTCGTCCTTCTCTACTCAGAGGGATTAGTTCCCTTCTCCGTCTTGCTCGTTAACACAATATCCCAAGACGGGCATGGCTTGCTGCCGCTGCTCTCCTATTCAGTTAAAGACACCATTTATGTCCAAATCTTTACGACTATGTTTGCTTTGGCTGTAGGAATATTCCTATTTCTAATCGGGATCTAAAAGTGTTAAAACAATTAAGATTAGCCATTAATTTTGACTTTAGAGTTGAAATTCTTTCTTTGTTGTTAGGGCTGTTGGTTAGGTCGGAAACAAAGGGAGCGATGCATAAAGGTCTTTCAAAATAGACCTCGGATAATTCATCCTTATAGGTTACAGTCTAGGATCACCATAGATAAACACATAGCAGCATAATCCTGATCCACCTCGGGATCTAGACCGCCACACCAACCGAAAACAACCGGAAGCCCTTAAACATGCCTATCATGACTATTGCGAGAACCCGCAGAAACTCCCACAAGCATCCCAGAGCTCAACACGCACGGAAAATCATCAAAAGCTCATTATAGAACCCCAAGTATACGCTCTCCGCAGCCTAGAGGCTTAAAAATTAAAGAACATTTTTCGGAACTACTGTTTAAGGAGTAATATTTTTATAAAAAATAGTGTTATCAATCATTGGCTAAAACAAACAGGGTACGGTTAATTCTCCCCAATGGTGAAGTATGGAATGCATAATAAGATGGTGGAGCTGTATAATGTCGATACTATATATGAGGGGGAGGCTCTCCCAGCCATAAAGGATATAAATTTAGAGGTAAGCCGAGGAGAGTTCGTGACGGTTATTGGACCGAATGGATCTGGAAAGACCACGCTCCTAGAGACCGTCAATGGTCTCCAAAAGGTAACCCGTGGGAAGGTTATAGTTATGGGTCAAGATATGAGCCATAACTCCTTAAAGGTTAGGAAGGAGATAGGTTACGTTCCCCAAGACTTCATATCTGACCCTTCTGTCCCCTTCATTGTTAGGGATGTTGTCTTGATGGGGAGGTATGGGAAGATAGGTGTAATGAGGAGACCCAATGAGGAGGATATCAAGATCGCAGAGGAGGCGATGCGTATCATCGGGATAGAAGAGTTCGCGGATAGGCCGATAGGGAAACTCTCGGGTGGTGAACAGCAGAAGGTGATGATCGCCAGGGCTATAGCCCAGGAGCCTAAATTATTACTTCTAGATGAACCCTTCAGTAATTTAGATATCGACTCGAAGAGGAGGATATCTGATATACTCTGCAGGCTTCATGACGAGAACGGTTTAACAACCCTTATGGTCACCCATGACTTATTATCCATCCCTAAACGATGTGAACGCGTCATAGTTATGAGCCGTGGAAGGATAATCGCTGAGGGAGAACCAGCAGACACCATCCGCAAGATAGAAGACCTCAATGTAATGGGTTGGAGCCTATGATACCGCTTCCATTCCAGATAATCTTAACAGCCATAGTAGCCTCGATATTGGCTGGCATAACATGCTCGGTGGTAGGGGTCTTCGTGGTCCAGATGAAACTCTCATCCATAGGCTTCTGCATGTCCCATGCAGCCTTCGCTGGTGCAGCCTTAGGACTCCTACTCTCAACAGATCCCCTTCTCACAGCGTTGGTCTTCTCGTCAATTGTAGCCTTGGTCTTGGGTCCCCTATCCGAGAGGGCTAAGCTCTCACCTGAGATCATAATCGGGATCATGTTCTCCTTGACCATCGGGTTGGGGTTCATCTTCCTGAACCTTTCCCCCGGTGTGGCTGCAACTCAGCAGGCGTTAGGGATACTCTGGGGCAGTATCTTCTCAGTGACCTTTGACGATCTGCTTCTTTTGGGTCTATTAACATTCTTCATCATATTTCTCTTGACGGTCTTCTTCAAGGAGCTCCAATCCCTCATGTTCAATAGGAAGCTGGCTGAGGCTTCTGGGATAAATACGAGCCTCTTCTACTTCTTGATACTCTTCCTCATCGGCGTCACCGTTGCGTTCTCACTGAAGCTTGTTGGGGGGTTATTGGTCTTCGCTTTGATAGTTAACCCAGCCTCCTCAGCCCTCCAATTCCTTTACGACCTCAGGAAGGTTATGTTAGTCTCACCCTTCATCGGAGCCCTAACCTGCCTCGTGGGTTTCCTCCTCTCCTTGCTCCTCAACTTCCCCATAGGCTCCTCGATAATAATAGTTTCATCCTTTACTTTCTGTCTCTCTGTGCTTCTCTCCCCGAAGAGGAGGAGGGGTTAAGGGATCAACAGCAATTGAGAGCCCTAAAGGTGATAATCTCTCTTATGGATGGAAAGTTTTAAAAGTAATACTAATTAAATGTTTTGTAATACTGATGAGGTGAGCACATGAAGAATAAGACGGTCATGATGATCTCATTCCTGATAGCGTTAAGCCTGGCAACCTCAGCCGTAGAGGCCAGCAGCACTGAAGAGAAGCCAATAATCGTCTGTACAACAACTATACTTGCATCCTTCGTAGAGCAGATCGGAGGTGAATATGTGGATGTAATCCCGATAATTCCGTCAGGTGTATGCCCAGCCCATTACGATATAAGACCGGGAGACGTCTACGCTGTTAGCAAGGCTTCACTCGTCATCTACCACGGGTTTGAACCGTGGTTCGAGGGACTCATAGCGGCTTCTGGAAACGTAAATGTCACACGTATCAAGATTGGTGGACCATGGCATCCCTATACAGCAGCATTAACCTACGTCAGGAGGATAAGGGATGCCTTAGTAGAGGCGTTACCTGAATACTCCAACTACTTCAATGAGAACGCCTATAGGGTCTCCCTGGAGATAAATGCCACAGCCGAGGAGATAATGGAGAACGCTACAACAATCGGGGTTAGTGAGGTTAAGGTTGTCTGCATGCTCTGGCAGAAGGGTTTCGTTGAGTGGTTAGGGTTCAATGTAATCGCTGCATATAAACCTCCAGAGAAGATGAGCCTAAGTGAGATCTTAGAGTTGACCAGTAAAGCCGAGGAGGAGGGAGCTGTCCTAGTGATAGATAACCTACCGAGTGGGTATAAGTTCGGAGCCAAGTTGGCTGCGGATATAGGTGCACAACACGTGATACTCACAAACTTTCCAGGAGCCATACCAGGAACCGAGACTTATGCGAAGATGATTGAGTATAATGCTAGGCAGCTCTTCGAGGCTGTGAGGAGGTATCGATTGATGCAGGGTAGGATAAGGGAACTAACCGACACACTTAACACCGTAAATATGTACATGAAAGCCTTTATGGTCACAACTGTGATCTTCCTAGCGACAACCATTCTAGAGGCTCTCATCCTCTACAAGAGGAGAGAATAAAGAAACATTATTCAATTGGGTTAATTGGGATGGGAGGTAGCGACCTCAAAGAAGCTGGATAGAGGACCCTGTTAGGTTTCACGGGCATCTAGGCCTCTTCTTAATCATAGGTTTGAAGGCAGATTACTCGCCAACAGTATCCTAGGGAAGGACTAATTCAAGACCCGGGCCATAATCGAAACCGAACCTAACCCGCCTACTATTCTTCATTGATGATATCCAATTTACAACAGACTGTACGATGAGTAAAGGTAACACAACACCCAATGAGGCTCGGGTACAGCGCCTTGAGTGGTGAACTCGTCGAGGATTCCCTTGGCTCCATCCTTACCCGCATCTAAGAAACGAATGCTTAAAAAGTCTAAATAGATTAAAGCTTTACTATCTCGTAATATTAACTTATTAGGGGATTCAGGATGACTAAAAGGGGAGTTGCAAGAATTAGTGTCTCAGTATCCCCTGAGCTACTTAAAGAGTTTGATGCTACAGTTAAGCGTATGGGCTTTGACAGGTCGAAGGCTGTTCAAGCTGCTATGCGTAACTTCTTAACCGATTTTAGGCTCCAAGAGGGGAGGGGTACTGTGGCAGGCGCTTTGGTTATGGTCTACGACCACAAAGTTAAAGGTTTGGAGGAAACCCTGACAGACCTTCAACATCGTTTTGAATCCGTGATCAGTTCCACAATGCACATTCATCTCAGTAAACATAACTGCCTCGAAATAGTCGCGGTTAGGGGCGAGGTCAAAGAGATTCAGGCCCTGGCCCAGAAACTCATGACAGAAAGAGGGGTCAAACAACTCAAACAAGTAATAGTTATGCCGTAACATCGCACGCTAGTAGGCTGGCGTCAACAACCTTAAAGCTATTCCTCTCGCGAGCACGAACCGTTGATATCAGCATTCTTCTTCAGGAAATACTAATAAACTATCTTCCGCTTAACGAATCTTTAACGATTTGCCGACTACTTGTCAAATATTCATCACGATTTGCAGATTCTCCCTCAGGATTCAGCTCTGCCTATTCCCACTCGATCGTCGCCGGAGGCTTATGCGTTATGTCGTAGACGACCCTTGTGACTGAGGGTATCTCATTCGTTATCCTGGTTGAGATCCGCTCCAGAATCTTGTATGGCAGCTCGGCGAAGCTAGCGGTCATCGCCTCCTGGCTTTTAACCGCCCTGATCGCGACGACGTAACCGTAGGCCCTCGCGTCCCCCTTCACCCCCGTGCTCTTCGTATCAGTCAAGACGGCGAAGTACTGCCAGAGCTCATCATTCAATCCGCTCCGCTCGATCTCCTCAGAGACTATCCTGTCAGCCCTCCTTAGGAGCTCAACCTTCTCCGGGGTGACCTCACCCATGATGCGTACGGCAAGCCCAGGCCCGGGGAATGGCTGCCGATGCACAATCTCATCGGGGAGCCCGAGGGCCTCAGCTAGCTTCCTAACCTCGTCCTTGTAGAGGTCCCTAAGAGGCTCGATGATCGTCTTGAACTCGATCCTCGTCGGAAGCCCGGCAACGTTATGGTGGCTCTTGATCTTATCGGAGTGCTTCCTGAAGCCTGACTCTATCCTATCCGGGTAGATCGTTCCTTGGATGAGATGCTCAGCGCCCGTCTCCCTCGCGATCTCCTCGAATACCCTTATGAACTCACGGCCGATTATCCTCCTCTTCCCCTCCGGATCCGTGACCCCTCTGATCTTCTGGAAGAACCTGTTGCGGGCGTCGACCACTATGACCTTAACGCCGAGCTCCTCAAATGTCCTCTTCACGAACTCCGGCTCCCCCTCCCTCATGAAGCCGTGATCTACGAAGACAGCCGTCAATTTTTTACCCAGCGCCTTCGCGGCTATGATCGCGGATGTGCTGGAGTCTATCCCGCCGCTTAGAGCTATGATCGCCCTTCCTTCACCCACACCCTTCCTTATCTCCCTGATCTTCTCATCTATGAGTGAGGAGGGCCTCCAGTTCGCCTCGCACCCGCATACCTCAAAGACGAAATTCCTCAGCATCAGCGTCCCATGCTCGGTATGCACAACCTCTGGGTGCCACTGCAACCCGTAGATTGGCTTCCTCAGATGCCGGTAGGCGGCAACCGGGCAGTTCTCAGTGTGTGCCAGAACCTCGAATTCTCCTGGTAGGCTCTGAACGGTATCCCCGTGGCTCATCCAGACATTCTCGGTTCTATCCAGTCCCCTAAGCACGCCTACGGGCTTATCTATGGTCACATGTGCAACGCCGTATTCCTGCCTATTCCCACGCTTCACCTCTCCTCCTAAGAGATGCGCAATTAGCTGATGGCCATAGCAGAGCCCGAGGATTGGAAGGCCCATATCGAGGATTTGGGGATCAATCTTTGGGGAGCCGGGTTCATAGACGCTTGAAGGCCCGCCGGAGAGGATCATCCCCTTAACGTTGAGACTGGAGATCAGCTCCCTAACCTCGTCAACAGTTATGTTGGGCGGGACAATCTCAGAGTAGACATTCAGTTCCCTGATCCTTCTCGCGATGAGGTGGCAGTACTGGCCCCCGAAGTCCACGACTAAGATCACGTCGGTCTTACTGGTCAAGGCTCCTTATCCCTTCATCTCCCTTCTGGTTTTGAACTTCGGCCTCCTCCTGAGGCAGCTGTAATCCCCAGTCGTGCATGAGAGGCATAGGTGGGAGACTGGCATTCCGATCCCGCGGCTTAGGTTCTCCACATTGTTGTATCCTAGGAATGAGACCCCTATGTGCCTCGCTATCCTTCTGTTTATCTCATCGATCTCCTTTATGCCCCTGCAGATCCTGTAGGCGAGGAGCTCCTTCTGCGTTGGAAAGTCTATCCCGGCGTAGCATGGATACATGACGGGTGGGAAGGTGAGGAGCAGGGAGACCTCCTTGGCGGATTTCAGCTTCTTACCCACGATTATCCTTGAGCTCGTCCCCCTGATTATGCTGTCGTCTATGAGTATAACCCTCTTCCCATCAACAGCCTCCTTTATCGTGAGAATGTTAGAGACGACATCCTCCCTCTTCTTGGGCTCGATGAAGCTCCTCCAGCTCCCCTTCTTGCGGTACCTATCCTTCATCAGCCCCTCCTCGAAGGGGATCCCGGACTTCTCAGAGTACCCGAGAGCCGCGGGCCTCGCGGAGTCTGGGACGGGCACGACGATGTCTCCGTCGAGGGGGCAGGTCTCAGCCAGCAGATGGCCGAATTTCTTCCTCGCCATGTAGACGTTTACGCCCTCTATTCGGGAGCTCGGGTTGGCGAAGTATGTGTACTCAAAGGGGCAGTGGGCATGCCTCTCCTGCTCCGAGAACCTCTCGGATTCCAATCCTTCCTTGTTTATCTTTATTATCTCTCCGGGCTGGATGTCCCTGATCAGCTTCGCGCCGAGAACATCCAATGCGCAGCTCTCAGAGGCGACGATGTAGGAGGATAACTCCTCATGCCAGCCCAGGCATAGAGGCCTGAAGCCCCTCTCATCCCTCGCGGCTATCAGCTCGCCCCTCTCACTCAGTATGACCAGTGAGAAGGACCCATTCAGGTATGGATTCAGGGCCTCGAAGGCCTCAACCCAGCTCTTCCCATCCTTAAGATTCCTGTAGAGGCCTAAGCCCATCAATTCTGTGTCTGTTCTACCCTGCGGCGAGGAGATCCCCTTCTCCTTCAGGTACTCGATGAGGAGCTCCCTCTCAAGCGTCCCATTGTGGGCTATGCAAAAGCCATGCTCAGCGGCTGTGGGGCCTACTCTTATGGGATGGGCGTTTCTCAGTGTTGACCTAGCCGTCGTGGAGTATCTCACATGCCCTATTCCCATGTTCCCGTCGAGCTTACTGAGGCTGTGAGACTCCTTCTCTATGGACTGCGAGATTACCCCCTGCCTCTTGAATGGCTGGCTGCCTGGTACAGCTACCCCCCAAGCTTCCTGCCCCCTATGCTGGAGGGCCTCCAAGCCCATGATAATCATCTGAACTACATTATGCCCCTCGAAGGAGTACGCCCCGACCACTCCGCAGTTTTCCCGCATCCCCATGCTCATGAATGGCCCACGTAAGAGATTTAGAGTTCACATGCTTAAATTTATCCTTCAGACAGAAGAAGAGGCTTAGTACGCGTATAATCTCCCGTATGGCCTATGCGAGACGGGGATGATCTTCATGAACTCTCGCTCCAGAATCCCCTCAGCATCGAATCTAAAGCACTCACAGAACTCGTAAACCAGCCTTCGAAGGACCTCCCAGTCCTCCTCCATGCCTTCAATCTCCGCCTCCTCATTTATGCTCGCTACCTCGCCGTGGATATATATCCCTAACGAGCTGGCGAGAACTCCTCCAGGGGCCTCCTAGAGACTTCCGGAACAGCTCCATTACGAATCTTCTCGACTCTCTCCAGCACCCCTTGAACCTCGTCGCTTCCGAGGTGAACAGATATCGTAACTGATGAGTGATACTTCTCTCCGGGCTTCAGCAGAACCACCCTTCCACGCATTCTCTCGAAGGCCTTCATGTTTGGAAAGCTCGTTCCCGGCTCCAAGCCCACAACATAGCCCCCCCCCAAGCCCGCCGTATTCTTCCAGAGGGTGAAGCAAGGCAGCCTCTTCACATGATATCTCAGAGAGACCGCTTTGTCTCCCCTCCTATTAGTCAATGCGACTAAGGTCTCCCCCCTCTCATCCGCAATTAGCCTCATGAAGTAAACCTTCTCAACGAAGCCGCTTTGGGGAGGCCCGAAAAGGTCAAAGCTATCGATCTCCTCAGCCGCAACGGGGTCCCTCGGGGCCATCTTCCCGATCGGCGCCACTAACCTGGCGCCACCCTCAAGGATTGGGCGGCCGAAATTGCAGTGATAAAGGAGCTGCATCTCGTCTGGAACCCCACGGAGGTTCTCCACGGTATCGGAGATCGTGAATGAGTTACTCCCGAGGGCCGTTGTAATGCGAGATGTCAGCCTCAGATTGGAGCCGAACATAGACCTCTCATAGACTATGCCTTCAACCTCCAGATTAAAGGGCGGCCTCAAGCCGATCTGGATCTTCACAGCCTCAGCGGGGATATTCGCGATCCTGCCGTGGAGGGTAAGCATAACCTCCTTTTTTCTTCCCGTATTATCCGTGATCACATCCATTCCTGGGAGGCCGAGGCTGCTGAGGCCGCATCGGACCACCATCTCGTTGAATCCATCCAGCCATCCGAGGCCTCCCCTCGCTTCCAAATTGATGTGGCGGGGGTGAATCGGACTCCTTACCGGGGGCTCCCAGCCTAGGAACATGCCCATGTACTCTCCCTTCCAGATGCCCATGCCCCGGGTGGGCAGGATGACTATTGAGAGCCGGCCGTTATTCACCGTTAGTAAGTCCACGCCGTCGGAGAGGCCTCCATGAAGCCTCTTCTTCTCGATCCGCCATCCTCCTCCCCCGATATCCAGCTCCTCCCCGGATATGCTCCAGTCCTCTATGTAGATCCCCTTCTCTACATCAAGCAGAACCTTCTCGAACCATTCAGCCTCGTCCATACAACCATCTCCGATGGTTACTTAAGCTCGCAGATCATTCGCCATGTCGATGAAGCCTTCTGAGGATAGGGCTACCAATAGACGGTCTCGGTTGGCTTCCCAGAGAGGACGGCTTCGGTCTCGTCGGGCTCAAGGGTCTTCCTAACGCCGAGCTTGTAGTGCCAGTCATAGCAGCAGTATCTCACGAGCTTGATCTTCTTCCCCTTTATCTCGTCCGGGATCTTCTCGTCGGGTGTCCGTTTCGAATAGTTCGTCAACTCCACTGTGAATATGCATTTCTCCCATTTCTCGCCATACTCATCGGTGAATGTCTCCCCTGTTCTTTCGATCTCTAGAACCCTTCCTTGAAGCTTCCTGATCTTGTTCATCCCGCTTCACCCCATCTCCTTAATAGAATGGGTTTATCTCTCTTTTTCGGTTTTTGGATATTCCCCCTCCAAAGCGCTGGATGCCTTCCCCGAAAATCGCAAAGTTTTAAGTAAGCCCCGCATCTTACAGATGGGGAGGTGTGGAAGTTGCGGGACATCACTCAGGGAAGGATACTCCTCGTTTTGAGCTTCATGACGATGATCCTGTATTTTTGGGCGTTGTTTTTAGCCCCGCAGAACGCAGAGTTTCTTGGAAGAACGATCAGTGACTGGGCGCTGTTAATACCAGTGATGATCCTCGTGTACTTATTCCTCGTCGTAGTAGCGTGGATAGGATGGGCGATGGCCACCACGCCTCCGCCGATCCCGACGGAAAAGAAGAGAGAAGAGCGGAAAGCCGATTAATCCGCCATTTTTTATGAAGACTCCGACTCGGATTTTATTTTGGGGATCCTGGACCAATGCTCATGTATGATCCTCCATTCCCCACCAGCCTTAGAGAGAAAGACAGAGACTCTGGATTCTACGTTGAACTTTAGGTTCCTTATGAGGCCTCGGTATCTTATCATGAACGCTGCAACCGCGAAGTCTCCGAAGACCTGGATCTTCCAGCCTCTTATCTCATAGTCATACTCTTTAAGCACCCGAAGGGCCTTCGCCTCGTTCTCCAGGGCTTCTGACTCCTGAAGGTAGAAGGGCGGCCAATCATCGAATTTTGTGTAATTGGCCGGATCGACGAGGGACTCTATGGCTTTTGGATCGCGTTTCCTTATGCCCTCTATGCGCCGTATCACGATGTTCCGGATGATGTCGCGCGGCGGCAACTCTGCATCTTTGACGAGCTTTACCCCGCAGTACTTGCAGAAATTAGCTTCGTCCGGAACCTCCTTTCTGCAGTTCGGGCAGATCATATAGTGATTCCCCATTTATTATATTGGACTAAGGCGTCCTAAATCTCTTCTTCTTCAATAGCGGATGATGGTGAATGCTGAGAACCCAGTTAATTTCATATCCTCTACTTTACTATGAGTAATCGGTCACATAAAATGATAAGCCGCACGTATTTGGGGAGAAAAAATGAGGACATCCAAGATTTCAGGCTTCTATAAGCTAAGCATCGATGAAAGGTTGAGGATCGTGAAGGAGTTTGCCGGCCTCACGGAGGAGGAGACGCGGCTCCTGAAGTCCACTGGTTCCCTGAGCCTCGAATTGGCGGATCGGATGATAGAGAATGTCGTCGGGGCAATCCCGATACCGATGGGGATCGCGGTTAATTTCCTGATAAATGGAAATGACTACCTGATCCCGATGGCGATAGAGGAGACATCAGTCGTCGCGGCAGCCAGTTACGGGGCGAAGATGACGCGGAGCAAAGGAGGAATCTTCACGAGCAGCACAGACCCGATAATGATAGGGCAGATACAAGTCACCAACGTTAAGGATCCGCACCGCGCGAAGATGGCGATCCTAGAGGCCAGAGACGAGATCCTCGAGAAGGCCAACGAGCAGGATCCGATGCTCGTCTCAGTCGGCGGCGGGGCGAAGGACGTCAGGGCGAAGGTTATATCCACAAATAGGGGCCCAATGGTCATAGCTGAGCTCCTCGTCGACTGCAGAGACGCCATGGGAGCGAACGCCGTCAACACGATGGCTGAGGCTGTGGCCCCGATGATCGAGAGGGTCACGAACGGCAGGGTTGTCCTGAGGATAATCTCCAACCTCGCGACTGAGAGGCTGGCTAGGGCGTGGACGGTCGTCGATAAGGAGGCGGTCGGCGGAGAGGAAGTTGTCGATGGGATACTCGACGCCTACGCCTTTGCGGCTGCCGATCCATACAGGGCTGCGACGCATAACAAGGGCATATTGAATGGGATAATAGGCGTCGTCATTGCGACCTGCAACGACCACAGAGCCGTAGAGGCGGGGGCGCATGCATACGCCGCGAGGACTGGGCATTACTCCCCACTCTCAGTCTGGGAGAAGAATGAAGACGGGGACCTCGTCGGCTCGATAGAGCTCCCGATGGCCGTAGGAATAATAGGCGGGGCAACGAAGGTTCATCCAGTCGCCAAGGTCGCCCTCAAGATCCTAGGCGTGAAGACCGCTAAGGAGCTAAGCGAGGTCCTAGCCGCCGTTGGGCTGGCGCAGAACCTGGCGGCTCTGAGGGCCCTCGCCCACGAGGGTATACAGCGGGGCCACATGTCCCTCCACGCGAGGAACATCGCCATCATGGCGGGGGCTACTGGCAACCTCGTGGACATAATCGCCGAGAGGATGGTTGAGGAGAGAAAGATAAGGATGGACAGGGCGAAGGAGCTCATCGAGGAATACCAGGGGAAAACTTAAATTCAGGTTCAGGAGGGGAAATCAAGGGGCTCCGATGTGGCCAGCCTCTTCTTCTTTGTCTCAGGCGAGAATCCATCCCTCCCATTCGCCGAGGTCACGGCGATCCTCGAGGCTGAGGGCTTCGCCTATCGCCTCCTATCAAGGCTAACCCAAGTCTTGATCCTCGATGCGGATCCTAAGTGTCTAGAGGCCATCAAGCGGAGGTCCTCCCTCATCAGGGCCTGCGGCCCCCTAATTGCCTGCTGCGAGGCTGAGGCTGGAGAGATAATAAGCACCATAAAGGAGGCTGACCTTGCATCTTACTTATCTCCGGGAGAGGACTTCGCCGTTCGGATCAGAAGAGTTGAGGGGAGCTCCCCGGAGATTGACGGATTAACACTAGAACGCGAGATCGGAAGGATAATATACGAGACTATTGCTGGAACGAGAGCTAACCTAAAGAGGCCGAGAAGGCCATTCCTAGGAATCCTATCTGATGGAAAATTCATATTCGGACTTAAGACCGTGGAGATCAAGGCTGGGGGGTTCATGAGGCGGGGGCCGCCATGGACGGTCTTCTCACACTCCGCTGCGATGCCGCCTAAGATCGCGAGGTGCATGGTCAACCTTGCCCGTCCTAGGGCAGGTGACATGGTTCTAGACCCCTTCTGCGGAACGGGGAGCTTCCTGGTCGAGGCGGGGCTTATCGGCTGCCGTGTGCTTGGGTCAGACATAAAGAGGCGGATGGTCATGGGAAGCATTCAGAACCTCTCAATCTGCGGCATAAAACCTGAAGGGCTGTTTGTCGCTGATGCCCGTTTACCCCCGCTTCCATCAGGCAGCATAAGATGCGTGGTCACAGACCCGCCTTACGGAACCTCTACTACTACGCTTGGGCTGAAGCCATCCGAGGTCTTCGAGGGGTTCTTCTCTGCCGCTGGAGACATCCTCAAGAAGGAAGGCCGAGTCTGCCTCGCTGCTCCCAAGACTGTTGGGGTCAGCCAGATCGCGGAGGAGATGGGATTTAAACATGAAGAGTCACATTTTATCTATGTTCATAGGCGATTAACTCGGGAGATCGCCGTCTTCAGTCGATGAAAGAATCCTAGGAGGATCTCGGATTTGAGCTTAAGAATCACGTTTCTGGGGACCGCCGCGAGCATCCCCACTCCCAAGCGGGCTCTCCCCTCCGTAACCATAAAACGGGAGGGCGAGCTCTTCCTCCTCGACTGCGGGGAGGGAACTCAGAGGCAGATGATCAAGGCGAGGATCGGCTTTAACCGGGAGACCAAGATCCTCATCACGCATATGCACGGCGACCATGTCCTCGGCCTCCCAGGGATCCTCCAGACCATGTCCCTTCTGGGCCGCGAGAAGCCCCTCAGCATCTATGGGCCTGAGGGAATCGCGGGGTTCATAGAAGCGATGAAGAGGACGGTGAGGTTCCGGCTTAGGTTTCCAGTTGAGGTCTACGAGGTAGGGGATGGACTTCTCTGCTCAGAGGAGGAGTATGAGGTTCATTCAACATGGGCTGAGCATTCGGTTCCATCCCTAGCCTACGCATTGATCGAGAAGCCCCGCCCGGGCAGGTTCAATCCCGAAAGGGCAGCCGCGCTCGGCGTGCCGAGGGGCCCCCTCTGGTCTAAGCTTCAACGGGGATCCGAGGTCAGGCTGCCGGATGGAAGGGTGATCCGCCCCGGGGATGTGCTTGGCCCCAGGAGGCCCGGGAGGAAGATTGTCTACGTAGGCGACAGTAGACCGTCAGAGAACATAGTGAAGTTCGCCTCTGAAGCCGACGTTCTGATCCATGAGGCGACCTTCGCTGATGACCTCTCAGAGAGGGCGGAGGAGGAGATGCATTCAACCCCGACTGGAGCCGCTCTGGTTGCGAGGAAGGCAAACGTTAAACTTCTCGTCTTAACCCACATAAGCGCCCGGTACGACGATCCGCGGGTACTCCTCGAAGAGGCGAGGAGGACCTTCCCCAACGTGCTCATCGCCGAGGACCTTATGACCATAGATGTTCCGTTTAGGGATTAAGCCTCACCCGGATTCACATGCGCCTCCTAGCCTGTTTTAGGCGTGAGCCAATCAATGAGGGCCCTGGGATTATCGCTCTCTATCTCGACGCAGATCGGGCCTAGAGGCGATTCACCTACCGATTGGGAGAATGAGATGTGACCAGCATATGCGACCTGCTTATTCAGATAGAAGCGGATGACGTTGCCCGTAAGCCCGCTGAATAGGACCTTCCTCGCCGCGTCGAGTATCTGCTCCCTCCTGAGGAGATTGTAGAACCTAAGCAGGGCTTCCTGCCCTTCGGATTCGCCGATCAGCCGTTCCTTGCCGCCCTCCTGCAAAACTTTAAGCGGTACCTCTCCGAGCGTCCTCTCCACTGCTATCTGAACCTTGTTCCGGTCCTCCGTTGGATTCACATCCACGCATACCCTGACCTTTACCCTCTTGAAGTCCATATCTCCTTCAACTCCTTTCTTAGAAGCTTAATCAGGCTGGCTTCCAATTCACCCTTTGTACCCTCATTTATGACCATGTAATCAGCCGTGGCTATCACATCGCCAAGCCCAACCCTCAACTCCCGGATGTCCCTCTCCAAGAAGCCCTCCCAGCTCCTAGGATCGTCCCTTCTACCCCTCCTTAAGAGACGCTTGAATCTCGTCTTAGGCGACGCGTGGATAGCTAGAACCCTGAAGTCCCGGAATTCCCTCTTGAACTCTTCTATCTCGTGCAGGCTCCGGATTCCATCGACGAAGACAACTGGGGAGGAAATCGCCCTGATCTTCGATATGCACCTCTTCGCCACAGCGGCCGGACCGTCCTCCATCCTCATCTGGAGCATGATCTCACCTAAATTCTCAGGGGTTATCGCTACTCCCCTACGCTTAGCCTCAGCCCGAACCTCGTCTCCCATGACGACGACCGGGAAGC
>LUCF01000093.1:0-4509 GCA_001593845.1 Candidatus Bathyarchaeota archaeon B63
AAGAGGATTCCCTCGGCCCAGTAAGCCACGACGGGCAGCCCTGAATGAATGGCCCTGGCGAACATCTGACTTAGGTTCTCCTTAGAGAATTGGAAATAGTCGAGGATAACGATCTCCTTTGGAGGCCTATAGATGATCTTTACCTTGCCTCTCCTTGCCATTCCTCGCCCCCCGCGGTCATTCATCGTCAAATGGGCCTACGCATCTCTACACGTTGCCTCTCGAATAGGAATATTATCTTTGCTTAAATCTATTTCTATCTTCTATTTGATGGAAAACACTTAAAATATCAAGAGAAGTGTATATTTTACTGTAAATCAAATGATAGAAAATGATATATTTATGTCCAAAGAGTTTGGACAATCATTCTAAAGAGCCCGTGGCGAGTGATCGAGAAGTGTCAACCCGCACAGAAGATCTGAAATTCCGGTTAGCGACTGTGGAGCTTCTAAGGTTAGCTAAGAAGCAATACACTTACAAGAAACTACAGGAGGAGACGAAGCTCCCAGTCACTGTGCTGAGCAGGTATGTGAAGGGCCACGTCTTACCGAATAGCGAGAGGGCGCAGGAGATCTGGCAGGCCCTCTCAAGGATCATCAGGTTGGAAGATGAGATTCGGAGGAGACTGAAGTGGAGCGTTGATGGATTTTTTGATAACACCGCGATAATCGGCGACACAAACCTGCTTAGTCAAGCTGCCAACTATGCGATTGCAAAGTTTGCTGGCAAGAGGATAACTAAGGTTCTGACAGCCGCCGTGGATGGGGTGCCATTGGCGACGATGATCGCGAGGGCTTTGGGAGTAAACGTCGTCGTCGCTAAGCCGACTAAGGAGATAGGTGTCTCAACATTCATTGAGGAGACTTATACGCTCAGCGAGTCAGGCCACACCGTGACTCTCTTTGTGCCGAGGAATACGATAAGGAGGCACAAAAAGGCAAGGGAGGTTTACAGGACCGAAAAGGAGGCTCTGAGGGCGGTAGAGCAGTGGAGGAGGAAGGGTTATGAGGCGTACTTATCGAAGAGGGACATAGCTAAGGGGGAGTATGAAGTGGAGGTCCTGAGGATATACGATAGCATATTGATAGTCGACGATGTCATAAAGACGGGTGATGTACAGTCGGCCTTGATTAACCTCGTGAAGAAGGCTAAAGCCGAGGTCTCAGGGGTATTCGCCTTGATCGCGGTCGGTGACTCCTGGAAAAGGAAGCTCCATCTGCCGAAGAATTGTCAAGTCGAGGTTATCCTGCAGCTCTAGAGACACGCATATTAGACGAAGGATCGATCCTGCCCAGCCTAACTTCACGCTTCATAAGCTCAGCGGATTACCTGGATCTCTCCCTCTTCTTCCATCGCAGGTTATAGCTCCTGCATTTCCTGCATTTCTTGGCGGTCGGCGCGTTTCGAACCCCGCATTCTCTACAGATCTTTACGAAAAGCCTTCTTCTCTGCGCTATGCTTCTCTTCACGGGGTCAATTATCGGCATCTCTTCGACTTCTCCGGGTTTGATAAGATTTTCGAGCTTCGAAGGGATATATTTGTTTTGGTTAAAGGCGCCTGAAGGTGCTTTATACCGCAAGATATTTATTAAGGGTCAAAGAGCAATAACTTCACAAAACATACGACGACAAAGGAGTGAGGCGGTGAAATTGTCGGAGAGCAACTCTGTGCTGATTGGTCGTAAGCCTGTGATGAATTATGTCTTGGCCTGCATTACGCTGTTCCACAGCGGAGCTAAGGAAAGGCGAGGGGAAGGGCAATAAGCAGAGCGGTAGACGTAGCGGAGATCGCGAGGAGAAGGTTCCTGCCTGATGTGAAGGTGGGAAAGATCAGCATTGGCACTGAGGAGCTAAAGGCGAAAGAGGGGGACAACGCGGCCACCAACGTCAGCACGATAGAGATAACATTGACCCGTTAAGGGCTAACAGCGCACCGAAGCTCCGTCCCACCTCCTTTATTTTGGAGGGATCAAGAATAAGTGAAAATGGAGCTATGCCAGTTCTGCTTAAGAAGCGGGATCCTGTGTCCGAAATGTAGGAAAAAGGTTGAAAGGGGAGAGATAAGTCAGCTAGACTTAGAGATAGGAAGGCTACTTCTCTCCATGGAGGAGGGCTATCCTCCGCTTCAGGAAGTTCATTTCCATAAGTCTGTTGAGTCGGATGGCGTTTTAGCTATTTTTGTTGGACGGGGCGATATCCCCCGCATCTTGAGCTATGGCGGGAAGATCATTAAGGCGCTGGAGCAGAAGACGAAGAAGACTATCAGGGTTCTGGAACATAAATCTGACGAGAGGAAGTTCTTAGAAGACCTATTCGCCCCCATGGATATCCTCACTATCAACCACATCTGGCTGCCGGACGGGACGATCGAGACGAGGGTGATCTTGAAGGGGAAGGGGAGAAGGAAATACAAGAAGTATATTAGGGCGTTGAAGAACATAGCAAGGGAATCCAGGGGCATGATCCTCAGGGTTGAGTTTGCAGCCTAGAATTAATAAAGACATGGAGCAGCCTCAATGAAGATTGATGATCTTGGAGACTGGCGGAGATCACATTACTCCTCAGATGTCACCCCAGAGATGGATGGGGAAGAAGTAATACTCATGGGGTGGATCAGGGAGATCCGCGACTTAGGCGGCATAAGATTCATCGTCCTTCAGGACAAGCTCGGGAACGTCCAGATAACCATCCCGGAATCCGAGGTTAATGAGGAGACTCTAAGCAAATCGAGCTCCCTCCACAGGCAGGACTGCATCGCCGTGAGGGGCCTCGTTAGGAAGATGGAGAAGGCGCCGAGGGGCGTCGAGGTTATACCCAAAGAGATAAGGATTCTAGGGATAGCGAGGCAGCCCCTCCCACTCGACATCACGGGAAAGACGCCGGCGGACATAGATGTCAGGCTTGACGTCCGCGTTCTTGATCTACGCAGCGATAGAAGCCAGGCGATATTCAAGATTCGCCACGTTGTTTTGGAGGCCACCCGTGAATTCCTCTCGGGAAGGGGCTTCCTAGAGGTGAATACGCCGAAGATAATAGCCTCAGCCACCGAGGGGGGAGCCGCCCTCTTCCCAATAGTCTACTTTGAACGCGAAGCGTTTCTGGCTCAGAGCCCGCAGCTGTACAAGGAGGAGCTCATAATAGACTTTGAGAAGGTGTTCGAGATCGGGCCGGCGTACAGGGCTGAGAAGTCACATACGAGGAGGCACATAACAGAATTCCTCTCTATAGATATAGAGGAGGCCTTCGCCACGGCTGAGGACGTCATGAAGGTCGCGGAGGAACTGATGTATCACATCTGCAAGACCGTCCGTGAGAGATGCAGGGAGGAACTACGGGTCCTAAACCACACGTTTGATCTTCCCAGGCTTCCGCTGAGGAGGCTGACATACGATGAGGTCATCGGGGAGCTCAGGGAGAGGGGGATGAAGATTAAGTGGGGGGAGGACATACCGACCGCCGCCTTCAGAACGCTAGGGGAGATCCATCCATACTTCTACTTTATAACTGATTGGCCGACGAAGCTGAAGCCCTTCTACATCAAGCCGAGAGATGACGATCCGAGGATAAGCGAGGGGTTCGACTTGATGTGGAGCTGGATAGAGATAGCCTCAGGCGGCACACGCGTCCATAAAAAGGAGCTCCTAATAGAGAGGCTGAAGGAGCAAGGCCTGCATCCGGAGTCCTTCAAGTTCCACCTTCAGGCCTTCGACTACGGCATGCCGCCTCACGCTGGCTGGGCGATCGGATTAGAGAGGCTCGTGATGATGCTCACGGGGATCAAGAACATAAGAGAAGTCGTGCTCTTTCCACGCGACAGGTTCAGGCTAACCCCGTAACGTAAAACCGCGATGCTGGGGGCCTAACCGTCCTCATCGATCCTCGCCAGTTTCCTCCTCAGTGACTTAAGGGTTCCGGAGATCACTTGTATATGGATGGCGGCTGGATTCTTCCCAATCTTTGTCACGCAGGGGATGGATGCCCTGACAAGCGGCAGGGCCTTGTGGGAGCAACGCAGTATGGCCTGCATATTCTCAGCGTCGTATTCTATCAGCCTCAAGTCTGTCAGGCTTGCCCCGTACTCCCCAAACAACCTTAGAATGGCGCCCCAGATCGCATCGTAGAGGCTCCTCTCATCCGGCTGGCTGCCCTCAATCCTGATCGCTATGTATCTCCGCCTCTCCCGCCTGAGCAGTTCTCTCCCCTCCTCACCACGCGGATTCCCGGAGCAACATAGTCTGGGCTGAGCTTCCGTCTGTTCCGCTCGATTATCTCCTTCGGGATCTCCGACATCGCCCTCTTAGCCTCGTCCATGCCGAGATCGAAGAGGTATCCCAGGGATGAGTAGTCCTCAGGCTTCCTCAGTAGCCCAGCATCATCCGCTCCGCTCGACAGAACTATGGGGACGCCGAATCTCCTGGCCGTCAGAGCCTCCTCCCTCATCTTCGATATTAGGCGGACCCTCCGATATCCATGCAGGTATATGAGTGGAGCTAAATCGAACTCAAGCGA
>LUCF01000093.1:4547-7623 GCA_001593845.1 Candidatus Bathyarchaeota archaeon B63
CTCCCCAAATCAAGAGGAGAGAATGATAGAAGGTCGACCCTCATGTCCTTTGCCGCCTGCCTAGCAACGGACTTAGAGGGACACTTAACGGCTATTATCTCCACCCTCCTCCTTAGCCTCCTCAGCATCCTCAGCAGCTCATTCGCGGTGAGGGGCTCCAGATCCACCCTGCTGATGAAATCCAAGCCGACCTCCCCGCAGATCCCGCGTATCTCCTCAGCTTCTTCCTTCGAGAATTCCGGGGGCAATGCTACCCCAACCGCGTCGTATCCGAGCTCTGCCAATTTCTCAATCATCCGGCGGGTCTTCTCGTGGTCCTTAAGGTCTGGGCAGAGGTGGAGATCGACGAAGAACCTCACGGCAACATCCCTAAGTCCCTGCATATGCTCCTTATGGAATTGATCTTTGGAGTTTTAAATCGGACCTTCAGGTGAATCGGATCTGAGTTGCAGAGTCTGAACTTACCTAAATATGCGGCCTGCTTATCAAGCCTTATGTAGAGGCTTCCCTTCTCCACCCGCCTTTCCAGATCCCCCTCCAGCATCTCCTTATCGAGCGTTGAGAGGTTACAGGCCATCTTTCTCAGAATAGCCTCGGCGATCTCCATCTTCGTTATCTTCGCCTTATAGTAGACTATGGGGTTCCCATATTCTCCCTTCAGGACCCTCTTACGAAGCGTTACTTCATCTCTTCTGCTTGACGGCAGAATGTTCCGGAATGCAGACTCGACCTTCTGCGGATCCTCAGTGGCATGCGCGAAGAGGCTTACCTCTATCGAGATTCCCTTCCTTCTCACAGAGCTCCACACACATTTAAACCGGGTGCCTTTCACATTATTGTTTGGCATTAAATTTAAAGGTAATGCGGAGCAAAAGAGCGTCTCCGGAGCTCCGGGGATGCACATTCCTTCCGCAAGGCTAATATTTGCCGAATCATACGAGAGAAGACGCGAGAGGGGCATGAGCCATGATACCTAAGGCGTTTTTTGTGACTGGGGGGAAGGCCATAGGAAAGGTCTCAAAGATGAACACCTTCGATCTAGCATTAAAGAACGCGGGGATAGCCAATTGTAACATCGTCAAGGTGAGCTCGATCATCCCCCCAAACTGCGAGGAGACCTCCCCAAGGGAGATGCCTACGGGAGGCATAACATACGCCGTCATCTCGAAGGCGGATGGGGAAGGCGAAAGGATAACCGCGGGGATCGCTTGGGGCTTCGCGAGGGATAAGAGGCTTGGTGTTGTAGCCGAGGCCTACGGAAGTATGGATGAGGCCGCCGCGAAGAGGATGCTGGATGAGAGGATAATGGAGATGGCGAATACTAGGGGGATCGATCTATGTGATGTGAAGTACAGAATAGAGACGGTAGATGTGCCGAAGGGCAGTTACGGATGCGCGGTTGTAGCGCTGGTTTATCTCTTCTAGAATGCTTAGGCCATGAGCCCCCTAACCTTTCTCCCCGCGCTCGTTAGGCCCCTGAATACGCGTCCCCTGCCCTTTCCCAGCCGCAGCTCAGGCAGCAATGTCCTGTCGACGAGTATGACCTCGTACCACTTTGACCGTCCATCCTCCCAGACCCAGTAGGAATTCAGGACCTCCAAGTTCGGATATTTCCTGGCGGCCCTCTCCTCAGCGATCAGTCTGATGCTCTTCGCAGGCTTGTACTTCTTAACCCCCATCCTCTTCTGTCTCCGTCCCGCCCTCGGACGGGGCTTCCTCATCCCTCCCCTCCTAACCCGGACTCGGACGACGACGTATCCCGGCTTATCCTTGTAGCCGAGCCTCCTGGCCCTATCTATCCGCGTGGGCTTCTCTATCCTAACTATCGCGGGCTGCTTCCTCCACTCTATCACCCTCTGCTGCATCAGCTCTTTAACGTAGGATTCCTCTGGCTTCCTCCATGCCTGCGCCATGTACTTGTAGGCCATTGACCCTGCACTCCGGATACTCCAATCCTATGGGGACGTCGGATTTATATCTTCCGCCGGTAGGCTGGATGTATAGACGAGGATAAAAATATAACGTTGATGTCCGGCTGAACGCTTCTCCCCAACCGCCTATGAAAAACATTATAACATTTCTCGGGATACTTAGCCTTGAGGCGATAATAATGGATGGGAAGATCCGAGTCACCGTCTGGAATGAGTTTCTGCACGAGAAGAGAAGCGAGGAGATAGCTGAGATCTACCCGGAGGGGATGCACCGTGCAATTGCGGATTACCTAAAAACTAGGGATGACATCGAGACGAGGACAGCTACTCTGGAGGAGCCGCAGCATGGACTGACGGATGATGTTCTCAAGAATACCGATGTCCTCATCTGGTGGGGCCACATAGCCCATGACAGAGTGAGTGACGAGGTTGTGGAGAAGATCTATCAGAGAGTAATGCGTGATGGGATGGGGCTCATAGTGCTCCACTCAGCGCATTTCTCAAAGATCTTCAAGCGGCTCATGGGAACGAGCTGCAGCCTCAGATGGAGGGAAGACGGGCAGAAGGAGAGGCTCTGGGTGGTCTCTCCTGGACACCCAATAGCCAGGGGGCTCGGGGACTACTTCGAGGTTGAGCAGACGGAGATGTACGGCGAGTACTTCGACATCCCAAGGCCCGATGAGCTCGTCTTCATAAGCTGGTTTAAGGGCGGAGAGGTCTTCCGGAGCGGATGCTGCTTCTATAGGGGGCGTGGGAAGATCTTCTATTTCCGCCCCGGCCACGAGACCTACCCGATCTACCATGACGAGACGGTACTTAGGGTCATCGAGAACGCGGTTAGATGGGCAGCGCCGACTGAGAGGCCGAGCACCCTGACAATACTGAAGGCCGCACATGTGAAGCCGCTAGAGGACATCACATGATGCCTACCTTAAGGTTCCCCCCTCATCCGCCAATCCGCTTCGTTTCCGCGGGGCCTCAACCACATCAGGATTTAGGCTTCTAAGCTCGAAGGGTCAGATGGCAACTCAGTCATCATCCAAAGCCAAGGAACGAAAAAGCCCCTCATAAACTCGCAGTTCTTTATATAGCAACTATATAAAGAAAAAATTTTCCAAGCGCAAACCATGCTGGAAGCCCTCCTT
>LUCF01000002.1 GCA_001593845.1 Candidatus Bathyarchaeota archaeon B63
TGAACCAGTAATTGAAGCGCTTAAGAGGCACAAAGAAAAGGCCTAGCCAGATCAAATGAAAGAAAATGGACGAATGAGCAGGGTGTGGCAGGCAGCGGCATGGGACGTGGGCGAAGATGGAGCTAGCCGGAGGCTTAGATGAGGAACTCGAAAGGATTAGGGAGCGAAAACGCAGGGAGATGCTCCAGAGATTAAAGGAAATAGGAAAGGAAATAGGAGGTGGAAGATTGAGTAGGGTTGTTATCCCCATATCTGAGGACAGAGGGGTTGACTCTCAGTTATCAAGCCATTTCGGGAGGGCACCTTTCTTCGCTGTCTTCGAGCTAAGCGAGGACGGGCAGGTATTATCCTACAGAGCCGTGCCAAACGACAGTGAACACTTCGGCGGCGTAGGTTTACCCCCCGACCGCATCCTACAGCTAGAACCCGACGCAGTCATCACCTACGGCATGGGACCTAGAGCCCTAAGCAGATTCCAGAACGCACGGGTAGCCGTTCTGAGAGCCAACTCAAGCAGAGTTAGAGATGTGCTCTCGGCGTATGCAAGGGACGAACTTGAAGAGCTAACGGAAGGCTGCCACCACGCACGTCACAGACCTTGATGGCTTTTGCAGAAAACAGAAAATTTGGGGTTGTTTCCCTCCAGAACGGAGGGAAAAGAGGGAAGAACTGATTGATAATATCTGTTGCGAGTGGTAAGGGTGGAACAGGAAAAACCACAGTTGCCGTTGCATTGGCTTTATCAGCTGATGAGGACGTTCAACTGATAGACTGCGACGTTGAGGAACCCAACGTCCACATACTCTTGAGGCCAAAAATAGATGAAGAGAGGCCGGTCTACTCCCTTGTTCCAGCCATTCTTGAGGACAGATGCAACCTATGCGGCAAATGCGTAGATCTCTGCCAATATAATGCCCTCTTCCTCTCTCCGGAGAAGGTTCTATTCTACCCCGAATTGTGTCACAGTTGCGGACTCTGCGCAATCGCATGCCCAGAAGAGGCCATAACCGAGGAGAAGAGGCAGATCGGTGTGGTCAGGAGAGGGTCAGCCCAAAAAGTCGATGTTGTATACGGGGAGCTCAACGTCGGCGAACCCATGGCTGCACCTTTGATCAGGGAGGTTAAGAAAGAGGTTGACCGCGAGAAGACAGTTATAGTTGATGCTCCGCCCGGGGCTTCCTGCCCGGTTGTTGAAAGCGTCTACGGAAGCGACTTTGCCCTCCTAGTTACGGAGCCCACGCCGTTTGGGCTTCATGACTTGAAGATCGCTGTTGAGGTTTTGAGGACGCTTAAGATCCCGCTCGGCGTTGTGGTTAACCGAGCTGGAATCGGCGACGGGAAGGTCTATGAATACTGCGGAGAGGAGGGCATCCCGATAATGCTGGAGATCCCGTTCAGCAAAGAGATCGCGGAGCTTTATTCTCGTGGGGTGCCATTTGTGACCCGAATGGAAGGTTGGAGGGAAAAGTTTCGAAATCTCTTGGAGAAGATCCGTAGGTGCTCTCCGGCATGAGGCAGATAACAATCCTCAGCGGTAAGGGTGGAACCGGCAAGACGACGCTAACTGCTTCCTTCGCTGCCTTAGCCAAGAGGCTGGTTGTCGCCGACTGCGATGTAGATGCACCGGACCTTCACATGCTTCTGAAGCCAACTGTGATGCGGAAACAAGAATTTAGGGGCTCCAAGGTCGCGGTCATGGACAGATCTAAGTGCATAAAATGCGGAATATGTGAAGAGAGATGCAGATTCAACGCCATAAACGAATTGGAGATAGACCCCATACTCTGCGAAGGATGCGGCGTATGCGCCTACGTATGCCCAGCCGAAGCGATAACCCTGAATGAGAAAGTCTGCGGGTACGCATATGTCTCCACGATCAGATACGGCTTCATGTCCCACGCGAGGCTTAACCCCGGAGAGGAAAACTCAGGTAAACTCGTAACTCTGGTTAGACATAATGCAAGACAGATAGCCCAGAAAGAAAAAGTCGAGTTGATCTTGAATGATGGGCCTCCCGGAATCGGCTGCCCAGTTATAGCCTCAGTAACCGGAGTCGACTTGGGAGTAGTTGTTGTTGAGCCCACATTATCCGGGATCCACGACATGGAAAGGGCGTTGAAGATGCTTAATCACTTCCAGATTAATCCGCTCGTCTGCATAAACAAGTATGACCTGAACATGGAGAACACAAAAAAGATCGAGGAGTTCTGCATGGACAACGGTATCGAGGTGGCCGGCAGGATATCTTTTGACCCCATTGTCACAGAGGCGATGGTCATGGGGAAAACCGTCCTAGAATACTCGCCTAACAGCGCGGTTTCAAGAGAGATCAGAGAGGGTTGGAGTAGAATCTTAAACGCTCTGGGCAGTGTGGATCATGTCTAACATCTACGGACCCGTCCCCTCCTGGCGTTTAGGCCGATCCCTAGGAGTGGACGTCACCGCTCCGCCTAAGAAATGCACCTTCAACTGCGTATACTGCCAGCTCGGGAAGACGAAGATCCACGTGTCCACGCCGGAGATGCTTGAGAAGCCGCTCGTAGGTCCGGATAAAGTACTGGCAGATTTGGATGACGTCTTAAAGCGGATAGATCTGGAGACCGTTGACATCGTAACTTTTTCTGGAACGGGGGAACCGACATTAAACCTCAGCCTCGGCGAGATAGCGGAACAGGTCAAAGCTAGGATAGGGATGCTGCCTATGGCGATCCTCACAAACTCTTCACTGTTCTACAGGGAGGACATCCGTAGGAACCTTTCCAAATTCGACTTGGTGGTGGCGAAACTTGATGCCGGCGATGATACTGCACTTAAATTGATCAATAGACCTGCGGATAGGGATTTAAGAATCTCAACGTTGATAGATTCCATCAAGAAGTTGAGAGGAGAGATCAAAGCAACCCTAGCCCTACAGGTTATGCTTCTGCATTCTGAAAACGGAAGGGTCACGAATGTGAAGGGGGAGCACCTTAAGAAGCTGATCAACGCAATAATAGAGGTTCAACCTGACATCGTCCAGCTGGAAGTCCCTTACAGGCCGCCTTCCGAAAGCTACGTTAGACAACCTCCCCGCAGAGATTTGAGGGAGATCTCCCAAAAACTTTCAGAAGCGTTAGGCAGGGGGAGACTCTGGATATACGGGATTCATGACAGGAGACGTGGGAACGTGATGTGGCTGAGGCATAGGTCCCTGGAAAAAGAGGTTCTGGACCTTCTTGGAAGGCGGCCTTGCCGCATAACCGACATCGCGTTCTCTCTCGGAATAGAAATATCTGAGGCACGGAGGATCCTAAGGATGCTGGAGAAAAAAGCAGAAGTGAAGACAAGAATGGTCAATAATAAAGAGTTCTATTTCAAAGGGGGATAACGCAGACCGTCACATAAAAGCCGCATCAGCCCTCTCCAATCTAACATCTCCCCTATGGTTCCATAAAATGGCGATCTGCGAAGCAACCGGCCGCCTTTTATTTATCTCAAGTGTATGGGCCTTCCTTCCGTAAGGGCTTTTGCAACCTTCTTTCTCGCGGATTGGAGGAGCCTCCACACGGTTCCCCTCGAGATCCCCATCCTCTCTCCAGCCTCCTCCTGAGAGAGCCCTTCTTGGTCCACCAGCCTCAACACTTCTATTTCAGCCGGCTCCAGATACACAGGCTCCTGGTCCGTTGGAGGGTTTAGGGGGTAGAAGCCTCCGGCCGGCGGGGTTACCCCTATCCTTACGGGTTTAGGAGGCCTTCCCCTTCGGCCTCGTCTCCGTCTTCGGTACATTGTGTTCCATTCCTTCGTTTAATTTATAAACGAAAGACTTATATGTTTTTTGTGCTTATTCACATAATTGATAATGTGCATAATTACATAAATGAGGTGATTAAAGAATGGGATACAGACACAGATGGATGTATTACCTAACAGGACTCCCAGGATGGATAAGATTCGGCTTCTCACCAGGATGGATAGGAAGGTCCCCAACCGGTCTGCCGCCCACAGCCCAATGGCTAATGCAGAGTGGACTTCTCCCACAGTTCATGCAATACCTCCAGACACAGGTTCCACTCAGAGTTCCCCCAGCACCACCCACCACCCCGCAGACAGGAACCCAGACAGCGCCTACACCGTTCCCAGCGCCCTTCGGAGGCCCCTTCGCCCCAACCTACAGCAAGGAACAGGAGAAACAGATTCTGGAACAGCAAGTCCAAATGTTGGAGTCGCAGCTGGAAGCATTAAGAAAGAGACTCGATGAGCTAAGCAAGTAGGCAGGTGAAGAATGTGCCGAGAGGGTGGTTCGGATGGGGCAGGGGCTTCGGCAACCCCTACCCATTCTGCCGGTGGTTCCCATGGCTACCTAGATGGTGGTGGGCGTACCCAGCCTTCATCAGTCCACTGTACTACGGTGCTGCTTGGACCGCACCATACGTGGGCTACTGGCGTATCCCCTACATCCAGCCTTACAGATACCTGCCCTATATGCTGTATTATTGAAAAACCCTAGTTAGGAGGAGTTTGGACGTGCCAGGTGGGTTTGGGTTCTGGCTCTGGTGGCTGACCGCACCATACTTGTATCCGTACATGTACTATTGGTGGTGGCGGTGCAGATGGTTCCCCTGGCTTCCAAGACTATGGTGGACGGGGATCTATGGGCCGATAACACCGTTCACCGCTATGCCTTACCTGCCTAGAGAGCAGGAAATAGCAGTCCTAGAAGACCAGAAGAGACTCATCGAGGAGGAGCTCAGCTGGATCAGCAAGAGGCTGGAAGAACTGAAAAAGGAAGAAGTGACTCAAGGTTGAGGGTTGCTGTTTCAGCTGCTGGGCCGGGGTTGGACAGCCCCGTTGATCCACGCTTCGGGCGATGCCCATACTTCATAATCGTCGATACGGATACCATGGAGTACGAGGCCGTTCCTAACACGAGTCAATACGCGGCCAGCGGAGCAGGCATACAGGCCGCGCAGACGATAGCAGGCAGGGGCGTCAAAGCAGTCCTGACGGGCAACGTCGGGCCAAACGCCTTCCAAGCCCTATCATCAGCCGGAATCCAAATAATAACAGGGGTCACGGGAACTGTTCGAGAGGCTGTAACGAAGTATAAGGAGGGAAACTTAGGGAGAGCAGGGGGTCCCACGGCTCCCATGAGGTACGGGATGGGAGGGTTCGGCATGGGAATGGGACGTGGAGGCGGGCAGGGCATGGGACGGAGAATGGGAAGGTTTGGTCCACCAGCCTACGCTAATGTTCCGTCGGTTGCACCGTTCCCTCAGATGACCAAGGAGCAGGAGATCCAGATGCTTCAGAACCGGATGGAGATGCTGCAGAGCCAACTAGACCAGATTAAGAAGAGGTTGAAGGAGCTGAAGGCGGAGGAGAAAAGTGGAGAGGCTGAAACTCGCGATTCCAACAAGGGGGAATAAAGGCCTAGAAGACATCGTATCCGATGTCTTTGGAAGGGCTGAGACGTTCACAATAATAGAGATATGCAACGGCTCAATACGTAGCGTAAATACTTTGAAGAACCCAGCTGCCTCCTACAAGCATGGCGCCGGACCCATAGTGGTCAAGACGCTTGCTGAGATCGGTGTGACGGCAGTCGCGGTCAG
Source organism: Candidatus Bathyarchaeota archaeon B63 (assembly GCA_001593845.1). Classification (GTDB taxonomy): domain Archaea; phylum Thermoproteota; class Bathyarchaeia; order Bathyarchaeales; family DTEX01; genus B63. Next base: position 5,592 of record LUCF01000002.1, read on the forward strand.
AGAACTCGGCTTGGGAGCGTCGACGCTTCTGGACCAAAACAACATAAAGAAGCTCAAGATCAGATCAGGAATCCCAGTGAAGGAAGCCGTCAAAGCGGTGCTCAAAGAGTTAGAGATCAACGCCTAACTGGGCGCCCTTCTCTTCTTCTGCCTTTTGTTCCCTCGTTTTTCGAAGGCGTCTACCTGTTTCCCATAAAGAACTTAAAGGCTCATAACTAGATAGATTAGCTTTGAAAACCCTGTGGTGATCTCTTGTTCAGGTTTAGAAGGGAGCAGAAGATTTTTGAGATTGGGAAGGTGAAGGTTGGCGGTCAACCTGGTGAGCTACCAACAGTCCTGATCGGGAGCATCTTCCACGAAGGACATAGAATAGTTAAAGATAGAAGGCAAGGCATCTTCGACAAGAAGAAGGCGGAGCATCTGATCAAATTACAGGAGGAACTCTCAGAGGAGACGGCTGTCCCCTGCATGCTCGACGTGGTAGGTGAAAACCCGAAGGCACTGATAAAATATATAGATTTCGTTTCAGAAGTCACTGATGCCCCATTCCTGATAAATGGTCAAGAAGCATCTGTACGAATCGCCGCAGCTAAGCACGTAGCGGAAGTAGGCCTACATGAGAGGGCAGTCTATAACTCCATAAATTATACAGTTCAAGACGAAGAGATCAGGGAAATCAGAGAAACAAGGTTAAAGGCAGCGGTCATTCAAGCCTTCAACCCGAAAAACCCTCATCCACGAGGGATGATCTCGATACTGAGCGATAGCGGCGAGAAGGAAGGCCTAATTAAAGCCGCGTTGAAGGCTGGAATTGAAAAACCCATGATCCTCACGCCGGTCCTGGACATACCGAGTATAGGTTCAGCTGCTCACGGGATACACATCCTAAAAGAAGAGTTTGGAATGCCTACGGGCACGGCTCCAGTAGGCGTTGTTGGAAGGTGGAGCAAAATCGATGAGCTTGGGAGGCACGCTAAAAGAGCATGCAGGGCCGGCGCCGCCGCAGTTGCTCAGGTAATGGGAGCAGACTTCATAATCTACGGCTCACTCGCCAAGGCGAGGGAGATATTTCCAGTCTGCGCCATGATCGACGCCGTAATAGCCTACAACGCTGGGAACTACAAGGTAAAACCCCTAACGAAGAAGCATCCACTCTTTCATCTCTCCTTCAGGTTGAGCTGAAAGGCTAGGAGCGGTGAATCTTAAGATTCACGCGATGCTCCTCGGCTATTTCTCTGAGCCGGATGTCCCTCTGCATCCTCCTCAGCCCTTATTTTAAGGAGATCCTACTGTTTCCCCGCAAGGAAGGCCAGCAACCCCAGCAGCATCCATATCAAGATTATATTCTTTATCCTCCTAGCGTTTTGGCGCGTAGGTCTACGCAGCAGCATCACGGAGGATGATATGAATCCGACGTCAGCGGCCGCGACTATCGGGACAAACCATGCTGAGACCAAACCAGCCAATGGCGGAATTAAGCTGAGCAGAACGGATGATAAGAAGAAGACCGAGGCGGTGATCGCCGCGGCCATCTCGCCATGAACAACCGCGATGGTCCTCATGCCCCGAGCCTCATCCCCAGTCACGTCGACTATGCCCTTCGCTACCTCGCGGCCAGTATTCGAGAAGAAAGCCATAAGTGAGAAGAGCAGAATCCTAGGGTCCAGAGAGTTCTTAACGAGTATGCCTCCATATATGAATGGGACAGCGACGCAGGAGCTCACGAGGAAGTTTCCCAGAAGGCCCGTTCTCTTACCCCTAAATGCATAGGCCACGGAGACGATTATGGAGAGCAATGCAAGAAGGGCGGCATATACATTCGTATAGAGCGCGGCGGCTAAGCCCACCATAATCAGCACCGCCGCTAGGATCAGGCTCTCCCTTAGCTCTATCATGCCGCTTGGGAGGGGACGATGAGGCTCATTAATCTTATCGATCTCGTAGTCGCAGTAATCATTAATCGCCATTGAGGCCCCCGAGAGTGTGAAGGCCGTGAGGGCCCCGAGCAGAACCTTGAACAGCATGTCCGGTGATACAGGCTCAGCTAGGGTTATCCACGCGCCTACAAGGACCGCTAGGCTCATCATTAACCCGTTAACTGGACGGATAACCCTTATGAATCCGATGGCCTTTCTCCGCAAAGACAACGCCTCGATCACAACTCAAAGAGGAGTATCAGTGAATAATTATTTTTCGGACCGAACAGAGAATCCCCTGAAGCTCGAGGCAAGCTCTGCAGACTCATCGTCTTCAGGGAAAAAGATAAAAGATGATGTAATCTACGGATGAGAGGACAGTCGATGACTGGGAAGCTCGTTGTCGTGAAGATTGGAACAGGAAGCCTCGTGAAGAGCGATGGGAGGCTTAACCTGGAAGCGATGAAGAGCCTCGTGGGCCAGATAGCGAAGGCCGTGGAGAAGGGGCATAAGGTGATCCTCGTTACGTCCGGGGCTATAGCGGCTGGGATAGCTGAGCTTAACGTCAAGCCCAACCCGAACGATATAGTCTTTAAACAGGCATGTGCGGCGGCTGGCCAGAGCATATTGATGTCCCATTATAGGGAGCTCTTTGGGGCCTATGGGTTGAAGGTGGCTCAGGTCCTCTTAACCGAGAGGGACCTAGCGGACCGCACCTCATATCTGCATACATGCAATGTCCTTGATAGACTGCTTCAGCTCGGCGTGATACCGATCGTTAATGAGAACGACGTCACATCGATCAACGAGATAATCCCCGTCATGAAGGGCCAAAAGGTCAACTTCAGCGATAACGATATACTCTCAGTCCTGATAGCCAACGCGACCGAGGCCGACTTAATAGTGATCCTAACGACGGTTGATGGTGTCTACACGAAGAGCCCAGGGAAGCCGGGTGCGAGGCTCATCCCAGTCGTTGAGAAGATAACTCCGGAGCTGAGGAAGGCGGGGGAGGGGAAGAGCAGGTTCGGCCGGGGAGGTATGAAGACTAAGATCCAGGCTGCCGAGATAGCGATGAGGAGCGGCATCCCCCTGATAATCGCGAATGGCGCGAGGGAGAACGTGCTGTTAGACGCATTGGAGGGGAAGCATGTGGGGACATACTTTAAGCCGTCTGAGAAGGGCCTCCCGGGAATCAAGAGGTGGATAGCCTACGGCGCCGGGGCTAAGGGGCAGATCCGAGTTAATGAGGGCGCGATGAGGGCGATACTGAAAGGCGCAAGCCTCCTAGCAGTCGGGATTGAGAGCGTCACCGGGCGCTTCCAGATAGGGGAGGTGGTGAGCCTCGTGGGGCCGGATGGTAGGGAATTCGCTCGGGGAATAGCCAACTATACAAGCGAGGAGATCAACCTAATCAAGGGGATGAATACCTCCCAGATCAGGAGAACTCTAGGTTATATTAGGCAGAAGGATGTAATAAATAGGAAAAGGATGTTCTTGAGGGAGGAGAGTAAAGAATGAGTAGTAGCCTAATATTGGAGATCTGCAAGAAGGCTAAGGCCGCCTCATATAAGATGGCAGGGCTACCGACGGAGATTAAGAATCGAGCTCTCCTCAACATGGCTGAGGCACTAGAGAGGAACGTCCAGGAGATCCTCGAAGCAAATCAGAAGGACGTCGAAGCCTCAAAGAAAAAGGGAGTGAAGGAAGCCCTACTCGACCGACTTATCCTTAACGAGGGGAGGGTCGCGAAGATGGCCCAGTGCCTAAGGGAAGTCGCCTCCCTACCAGACCCAGTCGGCGAGATAGTTAAGACATGGACAAGGCCGAACGGGCTTATAATAGGGCAGCTAAGAGTCCCGCTGGGCGTCGTAGCCGTCATATATGAATCGAGGCCCGATGTCACATCCGACGCGTCCGGGATATGCCTCAAATCCGGCAACGTCGTCATCCTGAGAGGAGGGTCCGACGCGATCAACTCGAACATCACGATCGGCAGGATTCTAAGTGAGGCAGCTGAGGATTCAGGCGTCCCAGAGGGCGCGATTCAGGTCGTCCCAACCACTGAGAGAAGCGCAGCTGTAGAGCTCATGAAGATGCGGGGCTACGTTGATGTCCTCATTCCGAGGGGCGGAGCAGGACTGATCAAGGCTGTTATTGAGAACGCGAAGGTTCCGGTGATAGAGACGGGGACGGGGAACTGCCACATCTACGTGGAGGAGGATGCCGACCTACCACGAGCCATAGACATAATCATCAACGCCAAGTGCCAGAGGCCTGGAACTTGCAACTCCGCAGAGAAGGTCCTCGTTCATCGACGGGTCGCCGCCGAGTTCATCCCAAAAGCCGTGGAGGCCCTCCGAGGACATGGGGTCGAGGTTAGAGGCTGCGAGGAGACACGAAAGATCGTCCCCGACGTTATCCCGGCAACGGAGGAAGACTGGTACACGGAGTACCTCGACCTTATAATCGCATTCAAGGTCGTGAGCGGGCTGGATGAGGCTGTAAACCACATTAACAAGTACGGCACCAAACATTCGGATTCCATATTGACCTCCGACTTCAGCAAGGCCCTGAGGTTCATCAGGGAAGTTGACTCGGCCGCCGTCTACTGGAACGCTTCGACCCGCTTCACTGACGGCAACCAATACGGGCTTGGCGCAGAGATTGGCATAAGCACGCAGAAGCTACATGCCCGCGGGCCAATGAGCGTCCAGCACTTGACGACGATTAAATACTTCATCCTGGGAAGGGGACACATAAGGGAATAAGAGCGTGATCCAAAAGGTTCAATTTCCAAGCCAGCCTATTCGTCTTTCTTCAACCCTTAATTTGCATTAGTAATTCACTAGGTGTTCTTCATTATAAAGCATGTTGGATACAAAAGCATAGACGTGCATGCACATTGCAACCTCATCACTCTCTCCACTAGAAAATCTTTTAGCAAATAATACCATTTAGTTCACTGAGGAATTTATGATCGTTGAGCGGGAAGTCCTAATCTCCGTTCTGAACCTCACCAAGAACGGTAAAGCAAGAATAAAAGATGTGATCCGGGATGCCAAGGTATCCACTCAAGCGGCATGTCAAATATTAGATAGGAACATGGCCAGCGGGATACTCCGGATAGCAGGCTCCGCAGTAATGGCCACTCCGGAACAGCGGCTGAGAATAGCCATTAAGGCAGTAAGCCTAGGCGCCGATGTGGAGAGGGTCTGCAAGCATCTCCGCTGGGAGGAATTCGAGGAGATCTCGGCAATAGCATTGGAGGCGAACGGGTTTAAAGTTAAGAAGCACTTCCGATTCGTCTGGAACAGAAAGAGGTTCGAGATCGATCTGGTTGCGTTGAAGAGGCCATTTGTGGTATGTGTTGATTGCAAACGGTGGTGCCAGGGATGGATGGGCGCCGCCAGTAGGAAGGTAGCGGAGAAGCAGATCGAAAGAACAAGGATCTTAGCAGAGGCCTCAGCGAAGCTGGCTAAGAAGATCGGGATTGATGGGTGGGATCAAGCATGCTTCGTTCCGGTGATCGTCTCCCTTCTCCCATCGATCTCCAAGTTCCATAAGGCCAGCCCTATAGTGCCGATAATCCAGCTGAGAAGCTTTATCCAAGCCATGCCCGCCCACCTTGATGAGATCGATCATTACTGGGTTTTCCTTCATTGATTTTTATAGTCCCCAAAGGTATGGCCTAATAATGTGCCCATTAACAATAATGGAGAAATTCATCATTATTGAAGCAAAAAAGGACAAAAATATAGGCTAAAATCCCCGGGGAGAACTTCTATTCCTAATATGCCTGATCTCCCCCCTTTATAGAGAGGCTCTCTAGGTAAAATTTCCCCTTCATTTTCTGAGTTCAATAGAGAGCGAATATCATCCAGCAAGTATCGCGCATATTAGTAGATCTTATTAACTCTCTTGGACAAATTTTCAAGCCAGAAGGAGGCTTGAAAAATGGCTAAAATCGCCAAAGAGCTAATAGAGATAGTAAATATGTCCATGCCATTCCCAGCGGACGTCCTCAGAGCATACGCGCGCCTAGGCGAGGTCTTCACCAGCGGAGATCTAGCTAGGGAAGCTAAGATTCCGAGGTCAACGGCAAAGTACTACATTAGGAAGATGGTTGATCTACACATGATCTCAAAGGTGCCGTATAGGAAGAAATATCAAAAATATGCCAATGCACATAGATTCTCAGACTGGCTTCAGGATCTCCTCAGGCTGGCGTTAAGGCCGCTTGAGGAGTGATCCACCAAAATGGTGAGGTTATTGTCGCTGAGAGACTTAGCTCTAAAGGATAAGAGTGGGGATAGGAGTAGCCGTGGACGCAGAGGCCGCCGTCTAACATCGAAGGAGAGCAGAAAAATGAGGCGGCGGGGCTATGATGCTGAGAGGGCGCTTGTTAGGAAACTTCGATCTTTAGGATTCAAGGCGGTGAGGGTGCCGAGCTCCGCACCGAGCTCCGAGCCTCTGCCAGACCTCTTCGGAACTCTTAATGAGGGAGTTCTGGCCGTCGAGGTTAAGGCTTCAAGTGGGGATAAGATATACTTCAGCTCAAGTCAGGTCAAGAAGCTCTTTGAGTTTCTTGAGATGTTCGATCTATACCGGGAGAAGGTCGCCTTGCTAGTAGGTAAATTCCCCTACAGATGGATCTTCAAAAGGGTGGAGAAAGTTGATAACTATGTCCTCCGTAGAGATGAGAAGAGCAACATACAGCTAGAGGAGATCTTCAAAGGCTGAGCGAAGGGGATTGACTGTTTGTCAAGCATCGACAGAATGGCTTACTCCTGCTTTTCATCATCCTTTTCTCTTAATATAGCGATTATTTTAGCGATCTTCTTTGGGGAAATCCTCTCAGTATTTATTGCTATATCGAATGGAGGCATACTGGAAAGGTCAGCGTGATATAGGCGCTTCGCGATGCGGTCTATTCTCCTATCCTCATCCTCGATCTCCTTAAAGGCGACGAACTCCGGCTTCCTGAATTTCTGAGCTCTCCTTCTCGTCCTCTCCTCCTTAGAAGCGACAAGCAGGACCCTAACTGAATCTTGCTCCTCCCTAGCAGCGTATAGGGCTGAGGTTCCCTCAATTATTACGGGGCGCCTCTCGCTTCGCAGCATTCTAGTCAGACGCCTCACATCTACATGCGCCGCGTTGATGATCTCCGCCTTCATGGATCTCTGGACGAGACGAGCCGTCGAGGTTAACCCCGCCTCTGAAAGCCCATAAATCACTATGTGCGGGCCGATTCTCGGAGCCCTCCTCGTCGGAATTAAAGTCTCAGGTATACATCGAATCAGAATGGGAAACCGAACTCCGGCGTCAACGAGCAATGCGAAGATGAAGGGCAACCTGGGGTCGATATTCCATAGGAACCCTCCAAGCAGACTCGCCGGAATCGAGCTTAGGTACCAGACAAAATTGAGCAGAGCGTTCCATGTGCTCTGAACCCTCTTCGGCATGACCTCAGCCCTTAAGGCCCAGAAGGATGAACCGGTTGAGGTTCCGATCGCGTCGAGCATCCAGACGAGCAGGGGGATGTACGGCGTGATGGGGCTACGGTAGCTCCCACCGATTATGAAGGTCAATAAAGCCGCATATCTGAAGGGCCTTATGAGGAGGATGATCCGCTTTCTCCCTTTTCTGTCAGATATATTCGCGAGCGGTATCTGGAGGAATATCCGGATGAGGCTGTCTACTGTTGGAAGTAAGCCGATGATTAAGAGGGGAGATAAACACACCTCAGCAGCGTATATCGGCCAGAACGGGGATATGAGCTGCCACGCGAAGGGGCCGAGGAGAAACATGATGATCCAAGAGGATGCCTTTCTCTCCTTGGACATCCTGTAAACGGCCCTCATCCGAAGCATCATATCCCTCACCACTTCCTTCAGCCCTTTGACTTCATTCTTCTCTGAAGAGGGCACATTCCCCAGCCGTTTCAGGGTATAAACCCAGACGAAGAGGGAGATTAGAAACTGCGCGAGGAACATCTTTCTGATCTCAGCCAGGCCGCCCATGACTTGTATTAGATGCGCGGAGAGGGGCGGGATCACCATATTCACGATGCTCGCCGTCACGGCGAGCGTAGCCACTATCTGGCTCCTCCTCTTCTGCTCCATTGAAGAATATAGGATCGCATTGTAAACTGGGCTTGAGATTGCTGATCCAAGCGCTCCTAGGAAGTTCACGAGGATCAGGACGTGCCAGCTCTGGGCCAAAGCGTAGATTATGGGATTGGGCAGGGTGAATGCTGTTCCTAAGAGGAAAACCCTCTTTCTGTCATATCGGTCTCCTATCCACCCTCCAATTAATATGAAGAATACGAAGACCGCGGACCATATGGAGCCGAAGAGCCCCAGAATGACAGCGTCCGCTCCTAAAGTCTCCTTTATGTATAACGTTGACAGCCCGGCCGTTAACCCCCCACTGGCCACAAGGAGCACCCTTCTTAATAAGAAGACGCGGAGGTTTCCCTTTAGCAGCGGCTTTACGTCGGGGATTATCCTCAACTGCCAACCATCGGCCCTATTATGCCCGGATTCGGGAATCATTCTAACCTTAAGATCTCCCTAATAAATCTTCTGTGCATCTGATCGATGAGGCTGCAACGTGCATGCACGTCTATGCTTTTGTATCCATGCTTCACCTCCATAAAGCCCATCCGCGTTCATGCGATTCAGTAAAACATGATATGAGGAGATTTTTCTACATAACGAAATAATTTATCTGCAGTTCAGCCTTTCAATGCAACATTACATATATAATGTTGCGTGGGTCTCGGGGGAGGAGCGGGGTTGAAGAAGACCAAAAAAAGTGTTGAGATTGTTGAGAGCTTCTGCGGATGGGATTATTTGCTTAAATTAGTTGAGAAATGCAGACGAGAGGTAGATAAGGCTTTGATTTCTGCCTTGTTTGAAACAGGCGGGAGGGTCAGTGAGGTCCTCCAGTTGAGGAAGGACAATTTTGTTGTCCAAGAACCATTTCTCATAGTAAAGGCCATGCCCGTCCTAAAACGGTACAAGAAGATCGGGGAATACCGGGACAGAACGGGGAGAATTAGGTGGCGGACGGAGAGGAAGACGGCCTATAGGACCTTCCCGATACACATGGGGGAGCCATTATGTAAGCCGCTTCTGGAATATCTCGGAGGGGTTCCGGAGGGGAAGCTCTTTAACATCGGAAGAACCCAAGCCTACAGGATCGTCAGAAAGCTGGATGAAAACCTCTTTCCCCACTGGTTCAGGGCTCAGAGGGCCTCTCAGCTGGCCTTGGAGTACGGCTTTGACGTTCACGACCTTATCGACTTCTTCAATTGGAAGAGCTTGCAGACCGCTACCCACTACAGCAGGATGGGCTGGAAGGGACTCGCCAACAAGATGAAGCGTTAAATCAGGTGGATTTTTTGTAGGGCTCAGGCCCTTTAGGAGGGTAAGTGAGGATAAATGATTATGTAATACGATAATAACTAACCAAACGCATCATTACAAATTCACCATCATATGAGGCCTTTTTTGCCTATATTGGCCCCCCTCAGAACATTCAAAATCCCCCTCATTTAAGGATAAGGGGCATTTTCGGCTGGGACATAATCCCTAGAATGTATACAAA
>LUCF01000094.1 GCA_001593845.1 Candidatus Bathyarchaeota archaeon B63
AAGTCGCTTATGTTCTCGATTATTCTATGACTGATTTTGTGAAGAGGAGGCCTTTAACATTATGATGTATCATTCGATTCGAAGCCTTCTTTTATTCTCTTATATTTCCGAGGTGCACGAAGCAGTTCGAGGATGTCTTTGGATCTAACTTTAGCTATTCTTCCGGTTTTTCCTTCTTTTTCGGGCCTTAGTTTAATTATTAACTCATACGGTGGGTCTAACCAGAAGGGTTTTATCTCACTCAGTCTTTCCAGTCCTCTCCTAGCTCTTTCTCTTATTAATTCACAAGCCTTTTCGGGGTGAAGATGAATTGCTGCTTCATTAAACAGCTTATTCTGTTCGCCTGTAAGTCCCACTGCGGATCCACGTTTTATCCCTTCTTTAACAGGGGCAACCTCTATGTTAGGTACAAGGGCTAACGCCTCTTCACAAGCAGCTTTGTCCCCGCTAACCATGACCGTGGGAACACCGAAGTACGCAGCAGAGAGCATGTTACATCCCAATTCGCCTAAAGAGATACCATTTATCGTCAATTCTTCAACCTCGAAGGAGAAGGTATGAGATAAGTGACCGCCATCCGTGTTAGATTTAGCATGTTGACCTATGATGACAGCGGCGTCAAAGCTTCGGTCACATCCAAAGGGATATTTCAGTGGTCTCCCAGAGAGAAGCTTAGCTGAGGGGTGAAGAAGGAGAGGATTGATGGCTCCATGCCCATGTCCATCTACTACCAGAATTTCCTTAGCGCCGGCCTCTATAAGTCCTTCAATGGCGGCATTAGCCTCATTCGTAGTTAGCTCTCTAGCTGTCTCGTAATATCTGCCTTTAGGAGTGCCGTAATCGTCGAAATTAATTACGCCAGCCACGCCTTCTAAATCTGTCATCACATAAACTTTCATCTGTACTGCCCCAGGGTTCATTTATGTATGACGCGGACTAAAGAATCTATTGGTGCGTCACGTTAAATTGTGGAAGTAAAATCCGAAGGCATGCCTTCCTAGTTTATGAAGCGACTTCTATCTCTGTTGCTGCGCCTTGTTTTATCAGTATCCTAGCGTTCTCCACGGGGAGGGAGGCTACATCCTCCTTCTTGAAGGGGCCGTATGTCTTCATGTCAACCCCGACTATCTGGGGTATGTCCCGCAGGATCCTGACAACCATCAGTCCACGGTCACTTCTCCCTTCGGCCTTCTCGTATCTCCCCTGCAGGAGCTTCTCGGTGAACCTCTTGAAGGAGTCCAGTTGCATGGATGATTCCTTAGCCCAGGCTTCCTCTTCCTCTGTTAGGTTGGAGGGCGGGATAACCTCGCCCCTCCGGGTTAGGCTCACGATCTTCTCGTAGCGGGCTTGGATGAGCTCCATGGCCATCCTCTTAACGTTCTCCTCCTCCCTCCTGATGAGGCTGCCCCTCACGCTCTTCTCATCGAGCATCCTCCGCTCCTGATGGATCCTCCTTATATAATCAGCCAGCTTGGCGTAGAAGTCCTTCTTAAGCGGCTGGATCTCCGCGTTTAGCTTCTCCCTCTTCCAAGCTTCGAGCAGCTCATCATACATCGTTAATCCGCAACCTCAGCTACGCCCTTGCATAGGAGGAAGATCGCCGCGGCCATTGGAAGTTCAACCTTCTCGTCCCTGAATGGGCCGAACGTCTCCTCCCCAATCCTGAAGTTCGGGGCTCTCTTCACATATACTATAGCTTCTCCCCTTTTGAAAGCTATGGCGGAGGAGAACGGGTCGAACCCCTCAATCTCCCCAGCTGGGAAGGAGACCTTAAGCCAGCCGGTCCTCCCATGCAGGGTGGCGGGTAGACGGATCAGCCTGTGGATGTCAGTGGTGACGACGGTGTCGATCCTCGCCGCCTGGGACCCCACGGCTCGGCGTATGATCTTCCTCCACGTCTCAACCCCGACCCCCCTTATTATGCTCCAAGGTCCCCTCCTCTCCCAGCTCCTTAGGATCTCCTCCCTCTTCGATAGGATATTATCGATCACCTTCCTCTTTAGGCCGAGGTCCTCGAGGTCCTCACGCTTCGNNNCTCATGAGTCGCCCTCGCTATGCGTCCCCGCCAGCCTGCCTCGTCGAGGTTCGGGCCTGAGGGCCATGCTGATCCATCGGGCCTTCCCCCAAGGCCATGATAGATGGGGTCCAGCCCGACACCAGTCACGTAATCGACTATCTCCTTCCGGGCGGTCGAGTCGAGCTCCCGGATCTCCTCGCTCTCAACTTGAATGTGGTATCCCCGGTGGCCGCTGAATGAGACCTTGACCTCATTGGGGGAGAAGCCGAAATCCTCAGTCAAGAAGTCTAGGAGCTTCATGGCTTCATACTTAGCCGATTCTAGGCAGACCTCGCATGGCCACTTCTGCTCTGAGAACCTCCTGCCGCCGCAGGCTGGGCATTCGCTTGGGGCTGTTCCCTTACCTTCGAACCCGCAGCTCTGACAAAGCCAGGTGTCGTGGATCTTCCCGCACTCTGTGGGTATGTGATCCGCGTCGATGTCAAAGTATAGGTCGGCCCCCAGCCATCCCTTCTCCTCCATCGGCTTCTCGGGTGACTCATAATAGGCTGCTGAGTAATACGCGTGGGATGGGACTATCCGCTTTATGAATTCTCTGAGATCCTCAACTGTGAGGAAGCCCTTATGCCTTATGACCACGTTCTCTTGGAAGGTGAAGAAGCCGAATTCCCTCTGATGTATGGATGTTGGAGCCTCGATTCTCGATGCGTTCTCCTCATAAAACTCCGCGAAGATGCCCCGGATGAAGGAGACCCTATTCATAGCGAAACTAAATAGTCTCAGAGGACTCTTAAGATTCTTTCTTAGGACTTCTTATCCTCCTGCGGTACCTGGATAGGGGATGCTTTACCCCCCTGCATAGGTCATCCGGCCCGGGGCATAGCCCATGCGTCCTCAACGTATCACAGGACGGCGGGAGATACTTGGTCCCCGAACCCCTCGCGCCGGCTATATGCTCAACCTGGTACCGCGTCATCCTCTCATTAAAGTCGGATGATGAACGGAAGATCTCGATGACGTCTGATGGCTGCATCCCAGCGTTCAGAAGGAATGAGGTGAGGGTGAAGCGGCCTAGATGGGAGATGTGGCGGCCGGCCTTCGCTGCTGAGAGGAGCTGCCCGATGCATGGGGGGAGGGCATCCCACCTCATCTCCCTGGGGAACTCCTCGAATGCGAACTCCTTAACTTTGCCGGCGTATCTCCTCTTCATATCCTCTATCAGGCTCAGCAGGCTGCCCGGAAGGGATGAGCGGACATCCGCGCTCAGCCTCTCCTCGATTCTCCGCCTTATCTCTTCACGGAGAAGCCTCGCGGCCTCCCGCCTGGTCAGGTAGACCTCTCCTTTAATCATAGGCCTATTGACCAGCTTGAATTTTGCCTCATGGAAGGGCCTGGTGTTCCGGAGGTAATCCGGAAATGAGACTGCGAACTCGAACCTTCGGCCTCCTATCGGGTTCTCTGGGCATCTGATCCTCCAATGGAATCTCCTCGCTATCTCCAGGAACTTCTCCCTCTTCTCATTTAGGAGGAGATCATAGGCCCGTCTGGCCTCGGCGAGGGCGTATCTCCTCTTTATGTAGTTGCTCCCAGAGGCGGCGGCCATTACAACGGCGACTGGGAAGGATGGGATCTCAACGTCTTCCTCCCGCCTCCGATAAGAGACGCGGGGAGGGTCGCTCCTTAGGGCCTCCTCTAAGCGCTCCAGTGCCCTCTTTATTATCAGCTCCACCTCGGGGTTGTCGAGGTTCTGAATATCAAGATCTTCCCTCCTCACCTCCTCCGCCGCGTCGGTGAGGAAGGGATACTTAGCCTGATCAGCTCTCGTAAGGGTCAATTCCGCCTTCCTTTTAATCGATCATTTCTTACAAGGTCAGATCGGTCCTTCCTACTCAACCTCTATCCTCGGAGCGAGATAATAGATTAACGACCCATCATAGGGCTGCTTAAAGTCAAGCCGAACAGGCATGTCGGTTGAGAACTCAAGGGCGACTATGTCCGATGTGGCTGAGGCGGCCTTGACTATGTCTGAGAGGTAACTAAGCGGGTAAGTCGCCCTTGAGGGCTCCTTCACATCCAGGGATAACAGGGCGTCGCTCCCGCTCTCGAGCTCTATATTCGCGCCCATTATGTCCCCCTTCGCGCTCATCATGAACCTTTCGCCGTCCGTCTCCATCCGAACGTGGTCACTCACCAGGGCGACGTCCTCCAGGGAACGGCGAAGCCCATCAGTCGTGAGGGTGACCTTCGCATTGAATGTGACCTTCGGCGTGGGAATCTCATCCTCCGCCGCTTCCAGGGTCGGCATCCTGAAGGTACGCGTGTACTTCCCACGTATCGTGACGACGATCTGTCCCTTGCTCTCATCCAGTAGAACCTCAACAGCCTCGTCTCTCCCAGCTCTCTTTAGAAGCTTTAGGAGCTCAACTAGGTTGAGGCATATCTTAGCATTCTGGTCAGAGATGTACTCGTCGAAGGCGGTCTTCTGCATGGCGAAGTCGACCATAGCCACCCGTGAAGGATCCATGGAGCGGAGCTTTATTCCCCCAGGGCCTACGTCGAAGGTGCCCTCGTCGATGAGGGTCGATATTGCAGTTATCGCATCCCTTAAAAGCTTAACATCTGAGATCTTGAGTCTGAACAACCGCCAGTCCCACCAACAACCAGATCAATGAGCTATACGATACCAATTGTGCATCAGTTGCTTTTAATGGTTTTGTCCATAAGAGCCCCGGGGGAGGGAAAGCATGTGCTTAACGGCCCAGATGAAGAAGATGATTATGGGAGAGGAGCTGATCAGGGGATGAGCCTTTCCCCGGGCTGCCGGCCTCCCGATTTAGCTGTACTCCCTGAATGTGTATCCGCATTTTGTGCAGCGGAAGAATTGGGTGGACGATTCATCAGCGCCTCTCGTCTGGACCTGCCATACATAGGCCTGGTTATTTCCGCATTTCGGACACTCAATCGTGGCGGTTGGGAGGGTCTGGAGGCCCTGCTCCCTCTTACTTATCACTATTAT
>LUCF01000095.1 GCA_001593845.1 Candidatus Bathyarchaeota archaeon B63
AAGCAGGTTGAGAAGCTATTAGAGGGCGTGGACATAGCCTTCATAACTGCTGGTTTAGGCGGCGGAACCGGCACTGGAGCCTCACCGATAATCGCTAAGATAGCGCGTGAGAAGGGAGCGATAGTCGTGGGCGTCGTAACGATGCCCTTCAAGATAGAGAAGGGACGCATCGCCCACGCGATTAAGGGGCTGACTGAGATGCGGAGGGAATGCGACACGGTCATAGTCATAGACAACAATAAGCTGATGAGGATGGTTCCGCAGCTCCCCATAAACGAGGCGTTCAAGGTAGGCGACAGCGTGCTCGCAAATATGATAAGCGGGATCACGGAGATCATAGCTGCACCCAGCCTCATCAACCTGGACTTCGCGGACTTCAGAACCATCATAAAGAAGGGAGGCGTGGCCGTAGCCGGGGTTGGGGAGTCAAGCGCGCCGAACAGGGCGGAGGATGCTGTGCAGAAGGCGCTGAGGATGCCTCTGCTTGATGTTGATTATGTCGGGGCGAAGGGCGCATTAATCCATGTCGCTGGGGACGAGAGGATGACGATTGACGAGGCGAACAGAGTTGGAGAGATAGTCTCGCAGATGATGAGTGATGACGCCTTGGTGATCTGGGGTGCAAGGGTTAACCCTGAGCTCGCTGGGGCCCTCAAGGTGACCTTGGTGCTGACTGGTGTTCGGTCGCAGTATCTCCTGAGCGGTTACGGTTCTACGGTGCCTGAGATCTACGATATCGACCCAGGCGAGAAGGCGGAGAAAAGGGTTAACTTGGATCTGAGTCTATACAAGCTCTAATGGGCCTTAATCCCCATATAGCCTTCTTATCCTTACACGCCAGGGAAAAGGCCTTCCGTGAGGGATGCATCTTCCCTCCTTTATAGCGTTTATTATCTCCTCAACCTCAGCGTCTTTTCCTACATTTTCGATTATCGTGTATGCCAGCCCAACCGTCTCTGGCGTATGAGAGTCGCTTCCCCCGATCTGAGGTAGCCCCGTGCGGGAGGCAAGCCTTCTGCTCAGGTAAGTCAGCAGGAAGAAGGGGAAGACGGAGGAGTTTATCCCTTCAACGGCGTCGATGCCCTGAGATGCTATCTCCTCGTTTATTCCTATTCCCTTCTTGTATACCGCGGAGGGATGCGCGGCCACCGCGATGCCGCCCGCATCATGAATCCTCCTCACGGTCTCCTCTACGGGGAGGCCGGCTGGGATGGGACTCGTGATGTTGATTCCTAGGATGTGCCCCGCGACCGTTGAGACCTCTATGCCGGGGATGATGATCAGCCCATCACAGTCGATCTCCAGAAACTTTAACGCTCCCTCAACCGTGTCGTGATCTGTTATCGCTATCCCGTCTAGCCCCCTCCTCCTCGAGTGGGCGATTATCTCCTCAAGGCCTGCTGAGCAGTCGGCTGAATGATATGTGTGTACGTGAAGATCTATCTTGATCGGCAAGGGACTCACTTATCTGATCTTGCTTCCCGCCTTTATCGGCTTCTCCGGCTGAATGAAGACGATTTCCCCGCCATGCTCCGCCGCTAGGATCATGACCTCCGAATTCACGCCGAAGATCTTTCTAGGCTCCAGGTTCGTGACGACGGCTATCTGGCGGTTGAGGAGATCCTCCGGCCTGTAATGTTCCGCGATCCCGGCTACGGCGGTCTTGGGCTTAGCGGCGCCGATGTCGATCGTCAACTTAAGGAGGCTCTTCGACCCAGGTATCCTCTCGACTTCTATGATGGTCCCTACCCTCAGATCGATCCTGGAGAACTCCTCGAATGAAACCTTCTGCAGCGACGACCTCGCATCCTCAAGCATCTGCTGCAGCTCATCCTCAGAGGCGTCAATCTTCTCGAAGAGCGGCTCCGCCCTCGCTATTTTATGTCCGGGCTTCAGCGGCTCGACGGCGTCCCTCCATGAGAGCTTCTTAGGCAGATTCAGGTACCTCCTGATCTTCTCAGCGGTGAAGGGCATGAAGGGCTCGAGTATGACGGAGAAGGCCTTAACGATCTGAGCCGCAACGTATAGGGTGGAGGCTGCGGATTCCGGGTTGGACTTGATCGTCTTCCAGGGCTTCTTTTCATTGAGGTATCTGTTTCCTTCCCTTGCCAGCTCTATGATCCCCCTAGTCGCGGCCTGTATGTGAAAACCGCTGAGGTTCTCCTCTACCCTTCTGATCTGCTCCTCTATGATCCTCATCATTTCCCGGTCGAGGTCATCGATCAGTTCGGGCTTAGGGACCTCTCCACCATAATAATTGTTTATGAACGTTAGGGTCCTATGGATGAAGTTTCCGAGAGTGTCGTTGAGGTCCGAATTAACCTTCTCGAGGAAGATCCTCCAGGTGAAGTTCGTATCGCTCGTCTCAGGCCTGTTAGCCATCAAGGTGTATCTCCAGTAGTCCGCGGGGAACATCTCGAGGGCCTCGTCTATCCAGATCCCGATCTTCCGGCTCTTCGAGGACTTTTGTCCCCCGAAGTTCAGCCACTCATTCGTGCTCACGTTCCAAGGCAGGTTGTAGCCATCATGCGTCGCTAGGAGGAGAGCTGGGAAGATTATCGTATGGAAAGGTATGTTGTCCTTCCCTATGAAGCATAGGACTTTCGAGTCCTTATCGAACCAGAACTTCCTCCACCCATCCGGGGAGCCCTTCCTTCTGAAGTACTCTATGGTGGCCGAGACGTATCCGAGGACGTTCTCAAACCAGACGTAGAGGGTCTTCCCCTCAGCTCCCTCGAAGGGGGCCGGTATCCCCCACTCGCTGTCCCTCGTCATCGGCCTTGGCCTCAAGCCCTCCTCTATGAATCTCAAGCTGAAGTTTCGGGCGTTATCTGGGAACTGCTTATTGTTTATTATGTACTCCTTGAGCTCGCCGCTGAATCTGGGGAGGTCGAAGCGGTAAGGCAGGGGGTCTCACCGAAGGACCTGACTGAGAAGAACCACAAGATAGTGCTGGATCTATTCAAGAAGTGGGCGAGCCGCACTGCTCGCACTGGTCCCCCCTAGCCACCCCATATCCGCAGTATGGACATTCCCCCTCGACGAATCTGTCTGGGAGGAACCGCTTGCAGTTCGGGCAGTATGGAAGCTCGCTTACCTGAGTGAAGATATAGCCGTTCTTGAATACCTTGCGGTGGAAGTTCGTCACGAATTCCTTGTGGACGGGACTTTCGGTCGTGGTGTAATTGTCGAATGTGATCGCCCACTTCTTGAATAGATCCAGCACTATCTTGTGGTTCTTCTCAGTCAGGTCCTTCGGTGAGACCCCCTGCCTTACCGCTTCGACCTCCCATGAACATCGGAGCCGCTGACGAATAGGACTTCATGCCCCTTCAATCTGTAAAATCTTGCCATAACATCGGCTGAGAGTATGGGTAGAAGATTACCTAGATGAAGCACATGCTGAATGTAGGGCCAGGCTGAAGTGACGAGGATCCTTCCGAGCTCTACGCACCCCCAACAGTATCAAATATTGCCGGTCTGATACTTAAGCACAACGGACCGAAAGGACCGTTAGGGGCTCTTCAGGCGTCTAACCTCACTTAGGATTCTCTTCAATATCTCCTCGTCGCTGAGAATCCCCTCCGGAGGCTCAACGACCTTCTTAAGTGGTAGGGGCACATGATCCATCCGGTAAGCCGTCCCCTCAGCCTCGATGCCGACGAAGGCCGAGGGAATCACGACATCTGCAACCATCGCCGTGGGGGAGAGGTGCGGATCGATCACGATCAGCGGGATATCGATCAGGTGTCGAACAGCCTCCACGGGAAAGTTGGAGACCGGATCAGAAGCGATCACGAGGGCTGCATCCGCATCCCCCCTTCTGAGGATGTCGACGGCGGATGTCTCTCCGGGATTATATCTTGGGTATCCGAGGGATAGATCGACCGCGTATGGGTAGCCGGTCTGCCATGTGAAGACAGTATTTGCCCCGGTGACGTTGAAGTGTCCCCTCATGGGGATTATGATGAACTTCGTGCGTTCGTTGAGATCCCGCGTCAATTTTATGGCGGCCTCCACATTGCGCAGTCTCCCCCTGCTCATCGTCAAGCCGACCCCGAAGAAGATAACCCCGAACCTGCAGTTGATCATAACATCAGCCATCTCCTCCAAGGTCTCAACTGGGATCCCGGCCACCTCGTCGACATCGAGGGTCTCATCCCGGATTAATGCCCGAAGGGCCTGTAGGACCTCATAGTCCCCGCCGGGCTTGACCTGGATGAATTGGTCGGCCAGCTCAGCGGAACGCGTCCTACGGACATCCACTACTATGAGCTTTCTCTCCTCCGGGGGGAGCACCTCAAGCCTCCTCTCGAAACCCGTTGGGATGCGCCTCTCTCCCCATCTAAAGAAGGCGCTGACGATCCTCGCGATCTTCTTCCGCACTGAATCAGCCCTCACACGTGCTGTGACACGTCTCCAGATGTTCCTTTGGAATCTGCCGTCGGAGAGGGCTGTGTAGCGTTCCATGTGACGTGGATGCGCGCTCCAGGGGTTGCTTCCCCAATAGATTATGAGGTCTGCCCTATGGCGGATCTGCCCCAAAGTCGCGCCGATAAGCCCGACATCCTGCACTGCGAGGATTGATGGGCCGTGACAGACTGTTGAGGTGTTATCTATGACGCCCCCAACCTCCTCCGTGAGCTCCAAGCCGACCTTGATCGCCTCGCAGCTCGTTGAGCTCCAGCCGTACAGGAGTGGATAAGAAGCCTCAGCTAGGATCTCGGCGCTTTTCCTTATTGCCTCCTCAACTTTTGTCTTGGTTAGCTTCCCGTTCCTTCTTATGTAGGCCTCTGTGTTTCTGTGGATGTGGTAATTCTCGAATTTAGCCGCTCCCATAGCACATGCGTTTCTGGCCTCTAGGATTCTGTTATTCTCTATTATCAGCTCAATATCGTCGCAGCAGCACCCGCAGACAGGGCATACGACCTTTGAGACTATCGGCATCGCTCCTTTTCCTTCACCATTTTAATTAATGAACATGAGAGATGGATAAATTAAGCCTTTGGGGCGCCTCACGCTCATAGAGCTTTTGGGGGCACGCCCTACCAGGCTGGTCATGCATAGCCTAACCCCGTCGCCTCAGTCAGCTCTGATCTTCCCGGCCTCTTCAATCTTAGGAGGGTTTCCTTTACCGGGAAAAGGCAATACTCCGCTTTCAAATTTCATCCGATCGCGCTTCTGTAGTAGGTATCAGGAAACCCCCTTAATAATAAACGTGAGTCCTGTTTTAGGTCATGCGTCTCGATCTCTGATACATGTCTAAAGTTCACAATTCATTTAACCAGAGGCTTCTAAGCTCGCCTCGACTACTCTGCCGGAGATGCTGAGGCCGAGTCTGAATTGTAACAGGACAAATCGACATGAATGCCAAGCATTACATCTCGATCGGGTTGATCTTCATCGTTTTGATCAGCTACCTTATGATGGACTTCCCAAGTGAGCTG